>JARHYV010000309.1 GCA_029258495.1 Faecousia sp.
ATCACGACCCATGCAAAGACTCCATCCTGCTGATATTCTGCCGACACTCCCAGTGGGAAAATCGCCAGCAGGAAGACGATCCCCAACGCAATGAGCCACCCCATCACACCTGCTCCTGTGTCTGCTGCGGCTGCTCCTGTTTCTCTTCCGAAGGCGTTTCATCGCTTTCCAGCAGACCGAAACTGACCCGTTCGATCTCAGGCAGTTCCTCCAGAGTGCTCAAGCCAAATGTACGCAAAAAATCAGGTGTTGTTGCATATTGGATGGGTCTGCCCGGTACATTCAGTCTGCCTGCTTCACAGATCAGCCGCTTATTCAGCAGCGCCGAAATGGAATAGGAAGAGTCCACTCCGCGGATCTGCTCCACCATCGCCTTAGTCGCCGGCTGATAATATGCAATGATGGTCAGACTCTCAAGCTGCGCCGAGGACAGCTTAGGCGGCTTTCTGGTTTCCAGAGCCTTGGTCACATAGTCCGCCATCTCTCCGGAGGACACCATCTGATAGGCATTTTCCAAACGAATGATGCGCACGCCCCTGCGCTCATAGGAATATAGATCCATCAATTTATCTGCCGCCTGCCGGACTTCATCCGGATCGGTTTCCAGAGCCATAGCCATCCGGGAAACTTCTACACATTCACCGGCAGCAAACAGTATGGCCTCAATGGCTCGTTTCAGTTGTTCAAACTCCATTTGGCTCCTCCTTTACGGCATGATTTGCTTGATCCAGCAGCCGCACATTGGGATTTTCTCCGTTTACATCATCCTCTAATGTAACCGAATTGGTCTTGCACAGCTCCAAGATCGCCAAAAAAGTGGCCACAACCTCAGACCGGCTCTGATTTCCCTTAAACAGGTTCTTCAGACGAAGTACACCGTGCTGGATCAACCGGCGCAAGACCTGGGTTGCTTTCTTTGTAACGGGATACGGCTCCTTGCCGACGATGCCCTTGAAGTTTACCGTCGGCGGCGGCAGGATCCGCTCGTTACGCTCCGTGATCTGATCCAATGCCCTCAGCAGATCCTCCGGTTCGTGGCGATAGCGATAGGTTTTATCCTTTCGCAGAGGCTCCGGCGGCTTGATGAATATGCACCGTCCCACCTCATTCAGCGGCTCCAGTTGGGATACCGCGATGCGGATCTGCTCCAAAGCCTCTTTCCGTTCACGCTCTTCCAAGGATTTGCGCAATAGATCCAGTTCACTCTCCGCTTCCGCAGCCTCCGCCGCAGAAAGCAGCATCTTCGTTTTGATCAGCATCAGATGCGACGCCATTGTGATAAATTCACTGGCGATTTCCATATCCAGACGCTTCATTTCATCCAGATATGCAAGATACTGCTCCAGGATCGCTGTGATGCTTACATTTTGTATTTCAATTTTATTCTTACTCAACAGCAGGAAAATAACATCCAGAGGGCCTTCAAAGTCCTCCATCTGCTCCGACCGGGAGCGGACGATCCCCTCAAGCTTATATTGCGGCTCCGACATAGAACCTCCTAGGAATATAGTACTTGCAGCAGCGAATAGGGCCAGCTGCATACGCCGGACAGCATATCCAGCAACCCATCACGCAGATAAAACAGCGGTGCATCCAGTACGCCCGTGAACAGCAGCACCATCAAAAGCAGCATACCGTAATGCTCATAACGCATCAGACGCGCATACCGATCACTGGGCAGCAGGGCAAACAGCACCTTTGACCCATCCAGAGGCGGAACGGGAAACAGGTTGAACACGGCAAGACCTGCGCTGAGGATTGCGGTATACACAAGGAACTGATGGACATAGAATAGCCACTCAACCTGAAAATTAACCATGTAGAACACACAGACCGAATTGAGCATCATGCACACAGCCGTCAGCAGCACATTGCTCACAGGCCCTGCCAGTGCCGTGATAGCCATTCCGGCTTTTGGATTACGGAAGTTGCGCATATCCACCGGAACCGGCTTAGCCCAGCCGAATTTGACCACCGCCAGCATCACAAGTCCGAAAATATCAATGTGTTTCAGCGGATTCAGCGTCAGTCTGCCTGCGCGCTTTGCCGTGGGATCTCCCAAGGCGTAGGCCGCCAGACCGTGGCAGGTTTCATGGAAGGTGATACACAGCACACAGCCGGCCACCGTGATCAGCAGCTGCAGCAAATGATCAAATTGTAACTGCGCAAACCATGCACGAATTGCATCCACCGTTTTTCCCTCCTGCCAATCCATATTTGGGCTACATTATACCACTGAACCGGATCTTTCGCAAGTCCTGCCGTCAAAAAACCATTTTTTGTTTGATAATATTGCATTTATTTCCCGTCTATGCTATGATGATAACATCTAATTTTCTCATGGAGGAATTGCATATGGCTCCTAAAAATATCAGATCTCACCACGGTTTCAAGCAGCTGGAGCAAAAGCTTACCTATGTGGTGTTTGGTGATTTGGCTCTATTCCTTTTTACACTTCTCTCCGGCGGTAAGGGGCTGTTCTGGTTAAAGGTCATCCTCGGTATCCTGACCATCGGTGTTTCTGCCGCCGGCTGTGCGTTTCTGGTGCTGATTCAGGAGCATCGCAAGAGTCGGAGTTGGTGGATCCTGTCTGCCTTCGGCTCCATGCTTGTTTGCACCATCGTTTCCTTCCTTACCAATTACCCCAGACCTTAAATAGATTACCCCCCATTGCATGTGAGCATGCAATGGGGGGTCTTTTATACCTCGACCAGTTCTCTGGTATGGAACAAATACAGATACCGTTTCTGAACCGGCATCTCATAGATGCGCTCCATAGCAGCAGAATAGGTCATGACCTGATGGCGGTATCGCTCTGCCAGCTGATCTGCCGCACCTTGCGTCACACGATCCGTTTTGAAATCGATGATCGTGATCCCATCCGGTTCAATCAGTGCGCAGTCTACAACGCCTTGGAGCAGGATCTTTTCTCCGGACAGCCCCTTCCCGTACTGAGCCGCATCCTCAAGAATAGAGAACTTGAACTCACGCAGCACCTTTCCATTTGCGATCCGCTTGCCCAATTCCGTTGCAAAGAACGCAAGCACGGCCTCCCGATCGATCCGCTCAGCTTGTTCCGGCTGCAAAAGCCTGCACTGCACCAAACGGTCAATCTCCGATTCCAGATCCTGCACCGTCCGGCACTTTTCAAAGTTCACATACTGCATCAATGCATGCATGGCTGTGCCATACTCCCTGCCCCGAGCTGATTTTCCGGATGCGATCTCCCGCCAGTTTCTCACCGGCTTTTGCGGCGCCGATTGTTCCGCGATCTCCTGATCCTTTTGCCGTCCTTTCAGCTGAGTCGCCGTCTGCTTGGATGGAGTGATCGTCGCCTCCGCAAACGGATATTGATAGCCCAGATGCTTTTTCAGCCGAGCCGCAGCCTCCGGTGCCATGGTTTCCTCTGGCTGTTCCTGCTGCACCTGTCCCGAGAGCTTTTCGTGTGTGCCTTCGTGCACTTGGATCATCCAAGGGTAATCGGCAAGGTGTGTCTGCGACGGACGGGCATCCGCTATCTGAAAAAGCGCGCCTGCCTCCGTGCGGCACATCGCCTCCATCAGCACCCACTGTCCCGGGCAAGTCACCTCCGAGGCAAGCAGCTCTGTACCACCCAGATCCATCTGCCGCGCAATGGCTGCCAGCTCCTTATCCGGAGTTTTCGCCGCATATGTCATGATCAGGCGATCCTTTGCCCTTGTCATCGCCACATACAGCACACGCAGCTCCTCGCTCAGG
>JARHYV010000201.1 GCA_029258495.1 Faecousia sp.
CTGGTGGTTGCAGCGGATGATGGCATCATGCCTCAGACTGTCGAGTCTATCAACCATGCCAAGGCGGCAGGCGTGCCCATCATCGTTGCTGTGAACAAAATGGATAAGCCCACTGCAAACCCCGACAGAGTCAAGCAGCAGCTGACAGAGTATGAGCTGATCCCCGAGGAATGGGGCGGTGACACCATCATCTGCCCCATTTCCGCTAAGACCGGTATGGGTCTTGACAACCTGCTGGAGATGGTTCTTCTGACCGCCGAGGTGCAGG
Organism: Faecousia sp.; assembly: GCA_029258495.1. GTDB lineage: Bacteria > Bacillota > Clostridia > Oscillospirales > Oscillospiraceae > Faecousia. The sequence continues at coordinate 269 of JARHYV010000201.1, forward strand.
AACTGAAGGCCAACCCCAACCGCCGTGCGAAGGGTACGGTTATCGAGGCTCGTCTGGATAAGAACCGCGGCCCCATTGCAACTCTGCTGGTGCAGAATGGTACGCTGAATCAGGGCGATATCATCATTGCCGGTACTGCCGTCGGTCGTGTCCGTGTGATGACCAACGACAAGGGTCGGACGGTCAAGACCGCCGGGCCTTCCATGCCTGTGGAGATCACGGGCCTTGCAGATGTGCCCTCTCCCGGCGATGAGTTCAACGCAGTTACGGATGAGCGTATGGCTCGCGAGCTGGTTGAGCAGCGCCGTCAGGCTGAGAAGGACGCTGCTGCAAATGCTATGAGCAAGGTCACTCTGGACAACCTGTTTGCCAAGATGCAGGAAGGCGAGATGAAGGAACTGCCTCTGATCGTCAAGGCGGATGTTCAGGGCTCTGCAGAGGCGCTGAAGGCATCGCTTGAGAAGATCTCCAACGAGGAAGTCCGCGTTAAGGTGATCCACACCGGTGTCGGTGCCATCAACGAGTCTGATATTCTTCTGGCATCCACTGCAGGTGCGATCATTGTCGGCTTTAATGTCCGTCCGGATGCCGCTGCTCAGGCAAGCGGTCAGCGTGCAAATGTAGATATGCGTTTCTATCGCGTCATCTATGATGCCATCGATGAGATCGAGTCCGCAATGAAGGGCATGCTTGCTCCCAAGTTTGAGGAAGTTGTCATCGGTCATGCAGAAGTCCGCATGACCTACAAGGTCAGCGCCATCGGCACTATTGCCGGTTGTATGGTCAAGGATGGCAAGGTCACCCGGGATGCACAGGTTCGCGTTCTGCGTGATAACATCGTGATCCATCAGGGTGAAGTGGGCTCCCTGCAGCGGTTTAAGGATGCTGCAAAGGAAGTTACCGCAGGCTATGAGTGCGGTATGAGTATCCTGAAGTTTAACGACATTAAGGAAGGCGACGTATTTGAGTGCTTCGCCATGCAGGAAATCAAGAGATAACAGGAACCCCGCTGTGCCGCTTCAGCGGTGCAGCGGGGTCGTTTCAATCGTTATGAAGGAGGAGTAACATATGGCTTCAAATCGAATTGGTCGGATCAATGAAGAGATTCAGCGTGAGCTGTCTGATCTGCTGCGCAATCTGAAGGATCCCAGAGTTCAGAATACCATGATCTCCATTACCCGTGTGGAAACCACACCGGATCTTCGCTGGGCGAAGGTTTATGTGAGTTTTCTGGAAGAGGATCGGGCTAAGGATGCCATCAAGGGCTTAAAGTCTGCCGGCGGCTACCTTCGCCGTGAGCTTGGCAGAGCATTGCAGCTGCGCTATACCCCGGAGCTCCAGTGGGCACTGGATGATTCCATCACCTACGGCGCTAAGATGCTGAAGCTGATTAATTCTTTGGATTGTGGAGAAACTGCCGATGAAGGAACTGACGAGAACTGAAACAGCGGACTTTCTTCGCACCCATGATGAATATTGCATTCTGACCCATCGCCGTCCCGACGGAGACACATTGGGTTCTGCGGCGGCGCTGTGCCGGGGACTGCGGAGTATGGGAAAGCGCGCATTTATTCTGGAAAATCCGGAAATTACGGAAAAATACCGAAAGCTCCATGTGGGATTGACCCAAAACCAGTGTCCCGATGAGGCGACGGTCATCAGCGTGGATGTGGCATCCGAGAAGCTGCTGAACCCGGATTTTGCGCTTTTGCTGCCAAGACTTGAGCTGTTGATCGACCACCACGGCTCCAATACCCATTTTGCCAAGCATGGGATCGTGGATGCAGGCAGTGCCGCCTGCGGAGAGCTGATCTATGATATTCTGATGGAGCTTGGCATTCAGATGGATCAGGCTATGGCAGAGGCGGTTTATACCGCCATTGCCTCAGATACCGGATGTTTCCGATATTCAAACACAACGGCGCACACGCTCCGCACGGCTGCGGCTTGTCTGGAAGCAGGAGCGGAAACTTATGGCATCAATAAGTCGTTGTTTGAAACCAACCGCATGCCCAGACTGAAGATGGAGGCATATCTGGCGCAGAATTTGGAATTCTTCGCCAATGGCACCATTGCGCTTGCTCTGATCCCCTTGGAAGTGGAGCGGATCTGCGCAGTGGAAGAGGATGACATGGAAAGCATCTCCAATTTCGCCAGAAATGTGGAAGGAGTGCAGCTTGCGGTTACCTTCCGGACGGACAAGACGGGAGCCACGAAACTCTCGGTGCGCAGCGCACCCGGGTACAATGCCTCGGCAGTTTGTGCGGCGCTTGGCGGCGGTGGTCATGTGGCAGCGGCAGGCGCAAGGGTAGAATGCGATCAGTCACAGGCAAGAGAAAAGATCCTGAAGGTTTTGAGAGAACAGGGATATCTATAAACAGAAATTTCAGCGGTAGCATATAGAAAACCGCGTTCTCCAGAAAGGAGAAAAGATTATGGCAAATGGAATTATTTCCATCGATAAGCCGGAAGGCTGGACGAGTCAGGATGTGACGGCTCGGCTGCGCCGGGTGTTCAATACCCGCAGGATCGGTCACGGCGGAACGCTGGATCCGATGGCCACCGGTGTGCTGCCGGTGTTTGTGGGTAGAGCCACCCGCGGTGTGGAATTTTTTGAACATGCGCAGAAGATCTACGAGGCGACGATCAGATTGGGGATCGCGACAGACACAGAGGATGTGACGGGGACGGTCTTGGAGCAGAAGGATGTTTCTGTTTCGGAAGACGATTTTCTCACGGTACTGGAGCGTTTTCGCGGGGAAATCATGCAGGTTCCGCCTATGTACTCGGCACTGAAGGTGAATGGACAGAAGCTTTATGATCTGGCGCGTGCCGGAAAAGAGGTTGAACGCAAGCCTCGACCGATCACCATTTATGAATTGGAATGCCTTGCTTTCAGCGGAAACGAAGCACGACTGCGTATCCATTGCTCTAAGGGAACCTATATCCGCACTCTGTGCAAGGATATCGGTGAGGCTCTGGGCTGCGGTGGATGCATGGCAGCGCTGCGTCGGATCCAGGCAGGGGAGTACACCATTTCTGAGTCGGTACCTCTGGAGCAGCTGCTTGCCGCATCTGAGCGGGGAGAAAATATGGACGGGTATCTCAAGCCTGTGGACTCGATGTTTGCATCCCTGCCTGCCATTTCTCTGACTCCGAACCAGAGCAAACGGATCCGCAACGGGAACACCTTTTCTTATACGGCAGAGAACGGGAAATACCGCCTTTACGGGGATGATGGAGCATTTCTTGCACTGGGACAGGTAAGCGACGGTGTTATGTCCACCATAAAAAGCTTTTTTGAGGTGTGATCGCCTATGATAGACAGAAGAATCATCGCTCTGGGCTTTTTTGACGGTGTCCACATAGGGCATGGAGAATTACTGACTCGGTGCAGAGAGCTTGCGGATAAGCATCACTGCAAGGCTGCGGCTGTCACATTTTCCAAGCATCCGGATGGTCTGGTTCTGGGAAAGAGTCCCGAGCTGATCAATACCGAGGCAGACCGTGCCCTGCTGATGCAGAGAAAATATCATATTGACGAGGTGCTGACCCTTCCTTTTGATCAAGAAATGATGAACATGCCTTGGCAGGATTTTTTCGATATGCTGTGTCAGGACTACCGGGCATCCGGCATTGTGTGCGGTCACGATTTTCGGTTTGGGGCAAAAGGAATGGGAAATGCAGCGCGACTGCGTGAAATCTGTGGGGAAATCGGTATCCCTGTATCGTAGTCCCGGAGCAAAAGCTGGACGGCATCACCGTTTCCTCTACCTATATCAGGACATTGCTTGAGGGTGGGAATGTGGAGCAGGCAGCGCATTTTCTGGGGCACTACCATATGATGAGCGGACAGGTAGTTACCGGCAGAAAGCTGGGCAGGACACTTGGCATACCCACGGCTAATCTGGAGCAGAAGGACGAATTGGTTCAGCTGCGGCATGGGGTCTATGCCTGCCGGGTGCATCTTGAGGATGGATATTATGAGGCTGTGACCAATGTGGGAAAACGACCCACTGTGAATGGGCACCATGTGACCATTGAACCGTGGATCCTGGATTATGACGGGGATCTCTACGGGAAAACACTGCGGATCAGCTTTTACAAGTTCCTAAGACCGGAGCAGAAATTTGCATCTCTGGAGGAACTGAAACGGGCAATTTATCGGGATGAGGCACAGACTCGGGACTATTTTTGCAATTTGTCCCCGAATAAAAGCAAAATTGTGGATGTAATTTGAAAGTTTTGCTTTACTTTTCTCCAATCCCATGATATCATATTCAAGCTGGATTTGTCTGGCATCTAATCAGCCCGCTGCTCAGTTGAGGGAGAAGACCGAAACGGTATTCCACTGACCCCCTACTTAGCTTTTGGGTAATATATCGAAAGGTGGAAATCACAATGATTCTGAAGGAAAAGAAGACACAGGTTATCCTGGAAAACGCTACTCACGAGGGCGACACCGGTTCTCCCGAGGTTCAGATCGCAATCCTGACTGCTCGTATCAACGAGCTGACCGATCATCTGCGCGTGCACAAGCATGACAACCACTCTCGTCGTGGCCTGCTGATGATGGTTGGTAAGCGCCGCAACCTGCTGGACTACCTGGCACGTAAGGACATCAACCGTTACCGTGCAATCATCGCTAAGCTGGGTATCCGTAAGTAAGATCTTTCAGAAGGGCGACGGATACCGTCGCCCTTTTCGCACATCCAATCTTTTCTCGCACAATCGGGAGCGCCTTTAGCAGTTGAAAGGGCGGCTGAACTGTTCGGCAGTCGTTTCAAGTGCTAAACCTCCCGGAAATCATTCTATTTTACTAGGAGGAAAACCAATGATTACTCGTAAGAACTACCCCAATCATCGGGTGTATGAGATGGAAATCGGCGGCCGCCCCTTTACCGTTGAAACCGGTAAGGTCGCTGAGCTGGCCAACGCAGAGTGTATCTGCCGCTACGGCGATACCGTGGTTCTGGTCACCTGTACCTGCAATCCCATCCCCAAGGCCGGTATCGACTACTTCCCTCTGACCATTGAGTTTGAGGAGAGAATGTATGCCGTGGGCCGTATCCCCGGTTCTTTCAACCGCCGGGAGGGCAAGCCCTCCGAGCGCGGCATCCTGAACAGCCGTATCATCGACCGTCCTATGCGTCCTCTGTTTGACGAGGAGCTGCGTAACGACACCGTCGTTACCTGCACGGTTCTGGCCAATGATTACGAAAATCCCGTTGAGATCGTTGCATCTCTGGGTGCATCTATTGCGATCGCATCCTCCGATGTGCCTTGGAACGGACCTGTCGCAACCACCAACGTTGCCTATGTCGGCGGCGAGTATGTGATCAACCCCACCGCAGAGCAGCGTGATGCCTGCGAGTGCTTTGTCTGCATCGCTTCCACCTTTGAAAAGGTCGTTATGATCGAGACTGAGGCAAACGAGGCTCCCGAAAATATCGTTTACGAGTGCATCCGTGTGGCACACGAGACCAACATGGAGATCGTGAAGTTCATCAATGGTATCGTTGCAGAGATCGGCAAGCCCAAGTTCACCTTTGAAAAGGCTGCTGTTAACCATGAGCTGCTGGA
>JARHYV010000124.1 GCA_029258495.1 Faecousia sp.
CGATCTCATCGAAGTGATCCTTCACATACTCACCGATCATCTTGCCCTGAATGTGGCCTGCCTCGGGAGCGTCGGTGCCGATGAATGCTGCATTCTTAGCCTCGGTCAGAACGGGGATGTCAGCACCATCGGTGCCGATTGCGCGGTTAAAGAAGATAACGGGGATATCACCGGCAGCTTCCAGAATATCCTTTGCAGTGTCGGGAGCACCGGAGGTAACAACATTCACAATCAGCAGATTGGAACCACCGGCGATGGCGGTCTTGATCTGATCCAGCTGCTTTGCCTGATCGTTGGAAGCGAACTGATCGTCGTGGGTAACACCCAGAGCATCCAGTTCTTTGTTCAGGGCGTTGCGAACGGAGCTGAGGTAAATATCGCTCTCTTCGTACCAGAAGGTGGTGACCTTCAGGTTGCTAACGGGCTTGCCGCTGTTAGCAGTGGACTCTCCGGTAGCACCGGATGCGTTGGGAGCAGTGGTTTCGGAAGGGGTGCTGTTGCCGCAGGCAACCATGCCCAGTACCATAACCAGAGCCAAAGCGAGTGCAATCATCTTTTTCATGATTCTTTTCCTCCTTAATTGTGTGAGACGATGTCTCAAGGTGAAAATATCCTATCATTATGCACTAGTTTTGTAAAGTATTTTCACGCAATTTTGTATAATAGACCAATTACGCTGGTATGCTTTTGTGTAATTTAACTTTGAATTTAGTAAACAATTTCGTAAAAGCTTGATGACAGATTCACAAAAGCGTCGAAACAGATCGGGTTCTGCGGTTTAGCGGATCAGGTCGCAAAGGGGGATATAATGTCTGCGGAGATATGTGCTCGGATAGAGATCGACAAAAAACGCTCTGAAACAGCTGCGAATGACGCGCAGTTTCAGAGCGTGGGAGGCGGATCATGTTTCGCTTACGCTGCCTCTGACCACAAGCGAGGTCGGCAGCACCAGCTTGCGGGGAATGGAGTCCGGATAGCGGATGCGGTATTTCAGTGTCTTGACCGCGTACTCGCTCAGCAGATCCAGATGGACGCTCACACTGGTGAAGGGCGGATCCATCAGCACCGAGATGGGGGTATCGTTGAAACTGATGATGGACAGATCCGACGGAACATCCAAGCCGACCTTGCGGAAGGCAGTGACGGCACTGATCGCTGTTTCCTCATTATAGGCAAGGACGGCGGTGGGGCGATCGGGCATGTCCCGGATGGCTTGACCGATCTCCAGAAAGGCATCAAAATCGTTAGAGTCGGGAGATAGAAGAAATGCCTCTTCAAACAGCCCCTTTTCCTCCAAATAACGGATAAAAACCTGCCTGCGAACCTCGGGAGCGGGATTCTTTTTCTGGTCGAGCTTCAGGTTCGGCCCCATGAAGGCGATCCGTGTGTGTCCCCGGGCGATGAGATGATCCACTGCCTGACGGACACCCAGACTCAGGTTTGTGACCACCGAGTCAAATCTGGTTTCGTCGGGAGAGGAGTCCAGAAATACGATCTGCGGACAGATTTCCACCAACTTTTCGATCTGGCTGTCGGAGAAAATCCCGATGGCCAGGATCCCGTCGATGGGCTTTTCGCTGGAGCAGGTGTAGCTGCCATCCTGCTCGGTGAGCAGGGAAATGGTGTGCCCGATATTCATGCAGGCCTGAATGGCATAGTTTTTCAAATAGAGGTAATAGGGGTCTTTCAGCTGCTCCACGGGGGAGAGCATCTCGGCGATGGCGATATGATAGTCCCTGCGTCCGAGCTTCCGTGCCCGGGCAGGCACATGGTACTGGAATAGACTGGCTGCTTCCAAAATCTTTGCTCTGGTCGCATCGGTGACCGACATGGTGGGGTCATTGTTCAGAACTCTTGAGATGGTAGCAGGAGAAAAACCGGTGTATTCTGCAATTTCACGGATCGTTGCCATTTCGTTTCTCCTATCTTTGTTTAGTAAAATTAATGATAGCAAACCAAATCCACATTGTCAATATGTGACATTTTACTAAAAAATATTGTATAGTCGATATTCCCGTATGGGTTTTAGTTTACATAATTAAGTTGAGAATTAGCTGTATGAAATACCTTGACAGATGAGGTATCTTGTGTTACTATGCAGACACAAAGGAGGGAATGCGATATGTCCATTGCAGGTGACCTGATACGCGGACACACCGATGCGATCATCCTTGCCCGATTGCTCAGATCGGACAGCTATGGCTATGAGATCAATAAGGTTATTTCCACCCTGTCATCCGGAAAGTTTGAACTGAAGGAGGCGACCCTCTACACCGCCTTCAAGCGGTTGGAGGAGGCCGGTTATATCACCTCTTACTGGGGGGGCAGCGGTGCCGGCGCCAGAAGACGCTATTACACCATCACCCCCGAGGGCAGACAGGCATCCGGCAGACTTTTGCAGGAATGGGAAGAAACCAAGGAAATCATGGATAAATTATTGGAAACGAGGGAATAAAATGAGAAATCAACTGATATCTTATATTGATTTGTTATTTGCGGGAAATCCCGATACCGAGGAGATCAAGCAGGAAATTCTGCAAAATACGCTGGATCGCTATGACGATCTGGTGGCAGAGGGGAAATCGCCGGAGGCGGCATACAGCCTTGCAATCTCCGGCATCGGGGACATCAGCGAGATCCTGAACGGGAACCGTCCTCAGCCTGAATACCATCAGGCACATGCAGAAGGCTCCGGTCAAAGGCGGAGTTGCGCCAGACTGCTGCAAGGCATTGCAGTTGCGCTGTTTATCCTCTGCCCCGTGCCTGTCATTATCCTGCAAGATGTACTTGGTGTGGTGCTGCTGCTGGTGACCGTTGCCATAGCCACCGGGATGATGATAATCTGCCCATCACAAAAAAAGGCGTCTATTGCCCCTTCTGCCTATTCCCCTCAGCAGCAGTTGGGTAAAAGTATTCGTCATGCGGTCAGTACCTTAGGTTTGGTGGTGTATTTCGTCGTCAGCTTTGCAACAGGTGCATGGTTCATCACTTGGGTGATTTTTCCCATTACAGCAGCCGTCAACGAGCTTATCAAAGCATTTATGGATCTGAAGGAGGCAAAAGAATATGAAGAATAGTGCGATCACCCGCATCATCCTGTTCAGCGTGATC
>JARHYV010000268.1 GCA_029258495.1 Faecousia sp.
GGTGACAACTACTATGATCTGCTTTCTGCCCTGCAAAAATCCATCCGGGGCTCCGACCCGGATGCAGCGACCCACTATCTGGCTCGCCTTTTGGAGGCAGGCCAAATGCAGTCTGCCTGCCGGCGGCTGATGGTGATCGCCTGCGAGGATGTGGGGCTTGCTTACCCTCAGATCATCCCAATCGTAAAATCCTGCGTGGATGCAGCGCTGATGCTGGGTATGCCGGAGGCACGGATCCCACTGGTGGATGCGGCGATCCTGATGGCAACTTCCCCGAAATCAAATTCGGCATATATGGCACTGGGAGCGGCTTTTGCAGATATCCGAGCAGGAAAGGGACACGGATTTCCGCGTCATCTGCAAAATGTTCACGCGGACTCATACACCCAAGAACGCAGTCAGGGATATCGTTATCCCCATGATTATCCAAACCATTGGGTGCAGCAGCAGTACCTTCCCGACGATCTGAAGGGAAAGCGGTACTATGAATACGGGGCAAATAAGATCGAACAAGCGGCAAAAAGCTACTGGGAATTGATCAAAGGAAAGGGTAACTGAGATGGATGTTCGTGTTGGGGATGTTTTGATTATGAAGAAAGAACATCCGTGTGGTGAGAAACGATGGATCGTTCTGAGAACGGGCGCAGACTTCCGGATGAAATGTATGGGGTGTGGTCATGAGATCATGCAGCCACGCCACAAGATCGAAAAAAATATTCGCACAATTCATAGAGAAGATCTCCCGAAAACCTGACAGATTGAAACGGCAGCTGCCTGTTGCAGCTGCCGCTTTTTTGCGTCTACGGTTGCGCAGATAGATTTTCTGCCGTATCTGAGTAAACCTTGCGGTGGAACCACTAAGGTGTTGCGACTGCATTTTCAGCATTGGCAGTCATATACTCTTGTCAGTGTTTCAGAAGGAGGTTCTGAGTATATGGTGGTATACTTAGATGGGGTGATCGGTCTGAATTTTCTGGTGGACTGGTTATTGCTTTTGGGTGTCAATCGATTATCGGGATATCCGCCGGGAATGGGAAGGGCGGCGGCAGCGGCATTTCTGGGCAGTGGATATTCTGGGCTATGTCTGATACCGTGTTTCACTTTTTTGGCATCGGCATTATGGAGGGTCATCAGCTTGGGCATTGTTTGCATGGCTGCATTTGGGATGGATAGAAGTGCCTTTCGCCGGGGGACTCTGTTTGTGTTGCTGAGCATGGCACTTGGCGGCTTGGCGATCAGCCTGAACAGTGGTCACTTCATGGGACTGATCCTAGGGGCAGGAGCGTTGGCACTTCTGTGCCGCATGGGATTTTGCGGGCAGCTGGTCGGGCGAAAATTGATCCCTGTCAAATTGCAGCATAAGGGGAAAACAGCATCCTTTTTAGCCTTGCGGGATACTGGAAATACTCTGAGAGATCCTGTAACGGGAGAACCGGTTTTGATCGCAGGGCCAGAAGTGGCAGAACTGCTTTTGAAGTTGACGCCTGATGATCTTCGGGATCCTGTTAAGACCATAGCGGCAAAAGGTTTGGATGGGTATCGCTTGATCCCGTACCATACTGTGGGCAGCAAGGGCGGAATGCTGCTGGCTGTGCGGTGCGACGCGGTAGAAATGAACGGAAAAGTCGGGAGGAAAATGGTTGCATTTACTGCCGAGCATTTTCCCGGGGGAGAATATGATGGATTGACCGGAGGGGTATAATGGGAAAAATCTTGGATCTGTTGAAGTTTTTAGGAATTCTATCCCCAAATGAGTCGGTATTCTATATTGGCGGCAGTGATGTACTTCCGCCTCCGTTAAGGGGAGAAGAGGAGATGCATGCACTGGAGGAATTGGAGCGCGGGAACGAAGGCGCAAAGCAGCAGCTGATCGAGCATAACCTTCGTCTGGTAGTTTATATCGCAAAGCGGTTTGACAATACGGGAGTCAATCTGGAGGATCTGATCTCCATTGGTACCATTGGACTGATCAAAGCCATCAGTACCTATCGTATGGATAAGAATATCAAGCTTGCAACATATGCATCAAGGTGTATCGAAAATGAGATCCTGATGCACATTCGAAAAATCGCAAACCAACGAACGGAAGTGTCCCTGGAGGAGCCCATCAACATGGATGGAGAGGGAAATGAACTGCTGCTGTCGGATATTTTGGGTACGGAAGAGGATGTGGTATGCAGACCCCTGGAAGATGATGTGGATCTCAAGCTGCTCCGAGATGCGCTGAATCGGCTGCCGAAAAGAGAAAAGGAAATTGTTGCGATGCGGTATGGGCTAGAGGGACAGAAGGAGCTGACACAGAAGGAGGTGGCACAAAAAATGGGGATCTCACAGTCTTATATTTCTCGTCTTGAGAAAAGAATTATGCTCCGTTTGCGGAAGGAACTGCTGAGACAGACCAGCTGTGCATAAAATTTACTTGCAAATGTCCAATATAGGTGATATAATTGATAATAATTTTTATCGATAAAATATCATATCGATATATTGGAGGAGTAACGAATTATGGTAGAGCGTAAAGAAGTTTCGAAATCCGTGTTGAAACGCTTGCCGGGTTATTTGACTTATTTGAAGAGCATGCCTGAGGATGCACCTGTGCATATCTCTGCAACTGCGTTAGCAAATGCCCTTGGAATGGGCGAGGTTCAGGTTCGTAAGGATTTGGCTTTGGTTTCAGATGGCGGACGCCCGAAGATCGGCTATCTCAGAGAGAGTCTGATCGACGATATCGAGCAGTTCCTTGGATATGATAATACGACGGATGCTGTGTTGGTCGGAGCCGGTAAGCTTGGCTGTGCCCTGTTGGGTTATCAGGGGTTTGAAGAATATGGGCTGAATATTCTTGCTGCATTTGACGCTGATGCAGCTAAGACCGGTATGGATGAATCCGGCAAGCCGGTTTATCCGTTGGAAAAACTGCCATCCTTTTGCAAGTCCCACAAGGTCTTGATGGGGATCATTACAGTTCCAAGCAGTCATGCGCAGGAAGTGTGTGATCTCATGATCGCGAATGGGATCAAGGGTATCTGGAATTTCGCCCCTACGCATCTGGAGGCTCCGGCAAATATTCTGATCCAGACGCAAAATATGGCCACATCTCTGGCTGTTCTCAGTATGCATTTGCAGGCACAGATGAAATCCAAAGACTAAAATGTGCAGCAGATCTCTTTGAGGAATATTCCCCTGTGTGAGATATCGGACTTCTTCGGATCCCACACAGGGGGTTTTTGTATAGAAAAATAAGCCACCTGTATAGTTGTACAGGTGGCTTAAAATGTAGGAATCTACACCAATATCACAGATTGTTCAGTGCATCGACATATTGTTTTCTACGACGCTGCAGCTCAGACTGGTAGTTCGCATCATTACCCTCGTGCAGATGACGGAGGTAATCATAGTGGTTGTTTAAGATCGCATCATTCTGACGGGCAAGCATCAACACAGCGATAGAGGAACACTGATCGGATGCGCGTTCCAGATGCGTCAAAGCCTCCATAAATACCAAACCGCTGTTTACGGAACAATCGCCGGCTTTCAAACGCTTGGTGTGGCGATCACGAAGGATGCGTACCATGTCATCGATGACTTCCTCGAATGGCTCGATAGCGCGTGCTTTCTCGTAATTATCTTCGGAAAATGCCTCTACTGTTGTTGTAAGGATCTCGGAAACAGCGCAGCAGATGATCTCAAGCTCCTTCTTAGCCTTTCCAGAGAATGCAGAATTCTCGGACTTCAGCTGCTCACCCAATTCCTCCAGATTTGTGGCATAGTCGCCGATACGCTCAAAATTAGGGACAGTTTGCATCAGCATATCCAACTGGCGATCTTCGCCCTCGGATTCTACCAATTTGGAAAGACCAATCAGAAAACGGTCAGCACTGTCAGCAAACTGATCTAGGCAATTTTCATTATCCTCGATGATGCTGGATTTGGCAGAATTATAATTAAGGAATTGCTCACAGCCATTAAAGAAATTTTCTTTTGCCAGTGCACCCATTGCAGCAACAGCCTTGGTTGCCTCATTCAGTGCGACAGCGGGGGATACATAAAGCTTTTCGTTGAGGACAAGGAGCTCGGCATGGCGCGGTTTCTTTTCGGGTTCATCCTTGACTACCAATTTGGAAAGGGTGACGAGCTGATTGGTAAACGGGAGCAGGACGATCGCGGTGACCAAATTGAAGAAAGTTTGGAAATTTGCGATGGAACCGCTGTTGACCATCTGATTCCAGAACTCGCTGCCAAATACATTCATTTTGTGCATGATGGTCATCACAACCATGAATATAACGGTGCCGATGGTATTGAATACGATGTGAACGACACCGGTACGCTTGGCATCCTTGGACGAGCCGATGGAACATACCATTGCAGTGGTAACACATGTGCCAAGGTTGATACCCATGATGATGGGATAAACCATCGAGAAGGACATAGCACCGGTAGAGGACAGTGCCTGCAGCATGCCGACCATCGCAGAGGAGCTTTGTACAATGACCGTTAGCACAGTGCCGGAAACAATACCGAGAATGGGCATGTTTGCAAACTGGCTCAGCATGGATGCAAATTCGGGAGATTCAGACAGCGGCTCAACGGCTGCAGTCATGTTCATCAAGCCGGAGAACAAGATACCAAAGCCGATGAAAATATCGCCGATTGTCTTAGAACTTTTGCTCTTGATGAACATAATGAGAATGATGCCGACAATCAAGGCAATGGGAGCAAGTGTATCCGGCTTGCAGAAAGCGAGGAACATATTGCCCGAGGAATCGATGTCCATCAAGCGAATGATCTGTGCCGTAATGGTTGTGCCGATATTGGCACCGAGAACGATGGAAACGGCCTGACGAAGATTTAGTACACCCGCTCCGATCAATGCAACGGTCAAAACAATCGTAGCAGTAGAGCTCTGGATCACAGCGGTGACCAGAGTACCGGTAAGGACACCGACCAAAACACTGCCGGTAACTTTTTCAAGTACACGCTTGAGCGCTGCACCGGAGCTGTTTTTCAGTCCGTCGCCCATGATCTCGATACCGTACAAGAACATGGCTAGACCACCCAGCAGCCTGATTATGGAAAAAATATTCATTATTGTTATCTCCCTGATATTTCTTATAGAAGTGTATTCTCGTAAATAACCAGTATATTATAGTAAAGTCTTTGTAAAATGTAAAGAACAAATATAGACAGAATGTGACAGGGAAAGAATGGAATATTTTAATATATATTTTGCATTTATTCCCAGAATAAGGAAAAGTGCAAACAATTTTGGGGAAAATTGAATTCTCCCTCCAAAAATTTTTGTAG
>JARHYV010000270.1 GCA_029258495.1 Faecousia sp.
CTGATAGCTATTGACAATCTGCAAAATATTCATTATAATATACAAGCTATCGGGGTATGGCGAAGTTTGGTATCGCGCTTGGTTCGGGTCCAAGAGGCCTCGGGTTCGAATCCCGATACTCCGACCACCAAAAAGCCAGTCAGATGTTTTGTCTGACTGGCTTTACTTGTATTTTATGCCGAGCCTCGGCTTGACAGATACTTTCTTTCATGTTATTCTGCCGACAGAAGAATGCTCATTGATGACGCCTGCGGCATAATTGCCAATGGCGGCGGCCTTTGAGGGTTCTTCTGTTTTATGAATACCCGCAGGAAAAATTATAGCGAGGCCGAAAAATACGCTCTAATCTCTCGACTACTTACGATGGTATTTTCCCTATACTGATTTTCAGGGCAGTCACCCAAATCAAGGTGACTGCCCTGTATCCGTATATGCAGAAATTTACTGTGTAACCGTATAAAGAGAATAAAAATAGCCTCTCTGCTGCATAAGCTCATCAAAGGTTCCGCTCTCTGCCAATCGACCTGACTTAATCGCAAGCACCTCATCATACTGCCGGAGCAGCTGTGCATCCAGAGCATGAGTCACAACGATTTCCGTAACCCCTTTTAGATCCAGAAGTGCCTGGGAAACCTGTGCAGCAGTCTTTGCATCCAGAGAAGATGTTGCCTCATCCACCAACAGCAGACTGGATTTTCGGAGCAGGCATCTTGCTATGGAGATCCGCTGTTTTTCCCCTCCGGACAGATTGCAGCCGTTCTCACCGCAGAGAAAGTCCATTCCCTTTTGTGCAATGAAGGATGACAGTCCGGACAGGCGCAGCGCCCGTTCGATTTCATCATCAGAAAACTCCCGAAACATCGTAACATTATCCAGGATCGTTGCATTGAACAGAAATACATTCTGTGAAATCAGGGATGACATTGCATAAAGAGACCCCGTACTGATCGACTGAAGATCATGACCGTCCCAGAGAATTTTCCCATCGTAGCTGTGTCCGCCCATCAAAAGATGCAGCAGTGTCGATTTTCCACAGCCGGATGCTCCAACCAAAGCATAGCGCTTTCCGCTTTCAAATGTGTGGCTGATACCGTGCAGAACCGGCTTATCCGGCTCATAGGCAAAGGAAAGCTGCTGCAGCTCCAGCCCACGAGCCATGACCGCAGGAATATCCTCTCCCTCATCCCGAATATTCTTCTCAAGATTATCTGCCGCTTTTCGGATCAACGCATTTGCCGCCTTCATATCCGCCAGCATCAGAGGGATCTGCTGCATGGGTGTCATGACATGATTGAGCAGCTCCACGAATGCGATGACCATGCCGGCCGAAACACCTTGACCGGAAATGGCAAGATAAGCGCCAAACAGCAGAAGGCAGATGCGTGCTGCTGCGATCCCTCCGTCAATGGTGAAATAGAACATGAGGTTCGCCATACGGCGTTTTCTGTCTGCATTGGCACTTTTCGCCACATCCTCAGAAAACAGCGCTGCCATTTCCCTCTCCGCCTGAAAGGACTTCACAACGGAAAATCCTGTAAGAAAATCCTTGAAACGACTGGTGACACCCTCATTGCAGTCCGATAATTCCTGTTCCGCTTTGATCAGGCTCTTGCTTGCAGGAAGTGAAAGCAGGAAAAATACGGCTGCAAGCATCAGCGCCGCCAAGGTCATAAGCGGGGAATACCATATCATCAGGGTGACCGCACAAATCAGCGTAAGCACGCTGTTTGCTCCGTTGAAAATATCACCCACTGCCATCTGAACGGACTGGGCATCATTGGATATTGCGGACAGATAGGTAGCCGTATTCTCCTGTCGGAAGGCAGCAATGCTTTTTTGTGATATTTTTGAAAAGAGAAAGCTCTTATACTGAGCCATTGCCTTTGGAATGCAGCGGGAAGTCGTCACCCGGTCAAGCTGGATGGATCCCAGATACGCCATCAGCATCACAACCGAAACTACCAAAAGATACCGAAACGGCAATGCATCTGCGCTGCCGGTGCATGCATCCAACAGCTGTTGGATCAGCCACGCAATCCCCACCGCACAGGCAGACTCAACCACGGTGGCAAGCAGCCCCCAAACAAAATCCTTTCCGTTATTGTGAAAAAAGGAACGATAATACGGCATTAAAGAAGTTTTTTTCATTATGATATCTCCTATGAAAGTATTTCCACTGCCGAACGGAGATACAAGCATATCAGCAAAAGCCTGTGCAGGCAGAAAACGGTATCATAAATTGCCGGTTTCCTCTCCAAAATAATTAGGAACGCACTGCTTTTTAACAAAAAATGTCTGTTTCCGAAACCGAAAACAGACATGATCCCTGCAATATAACTTCCCTATAAAAGAAAAGCATGTGTAAGGCAAGTATCTCAATCGGCACAACAAATCAACCCCTTAGCAGTGACAACTGCCAGAGGCAATCCTATATTACCTGATGAAATACTTATGCCAACATCGCACACACCTCACACGAAATTATATAGTGAGTCTAGCATATTTTACGATCCCTGTCAAGCAGCCGCTGATGGCCCCCACCCTTAGCTGCGTATTTTCCCATAATCCCGCTGAACAAAGAAGTTTGTACATGAATTATTCACAAAATATCTATATATGATTTATGAATTGTGAACAAACAGTGGTATAATGTAAAATAGTTCAAATATGGACTATCTATTATTGAATTGAAAAGGAGGTGCGTACAAATGAATATCTCGACGCTGTTTTCTTTTACAAAGAAAATAGAGGGTGCTTACGAAGTCATGTGCCAGTCTATTCTGCACGAATTCGAGATCTCAAAAACCTCCTTTGATATTCTGATGTTTCTGTCCAACAATCTGGATCGTTTCACCGCCAAAGAGATCAGCTGTACCAGAAATATCAAAGCCAATGTGGTTTCTCTTCATGTGGACAAGCTTGTGAATGACGGCTACCTGATGCGCCAGAGTGTGGAGGGCGACCGGAGAAAGATCCGGCTTGTTTGCACAGAGAAAGCCCAGCCCATCGTAGAACAGGGGCGCATCATGCAGCAGCAGTTTTTTTCTTCCCTGATTGAAGGTCTGACAAAAGAAGAAATGGACTGCTTTAAGCATTGCTTTCAAGTAATCGAACACAATGCCGACCATATAGGACACTAAGGCAAACATACAATTAACGGAGGAATTCACTTATGCTGAAATTGCTGAAAAGAATGCGCCTCAGAGAGATCATCATGTGCATGATTTGTTCTGTATTTCTTCTGGGGCAAATATATTTCGATCTAAGGTTACCGGATTTTATGAGCGAACTCACCGTCTTGATCCAAACCCCCGGCAGCCAGATAGCTGATGTATGGATCACCGGTGGAAAAATGCTCCTATGTACCTTAGCAAGCGCTGTGCTGTGCATTGCATGCGGCTATCTCGCCGCTAAGACCGCATCCGGTTTCACTTATGGTGTCCGAGAAGATCTTTTTACCCATGTATCTACACTTGGGCAACAGGAAATGCTCGGATTTTCTGTGCCCAGTCTGATTACTCGCACGACCAATGATATTACACAGATCCAGATGGTCATCGCAATGGGCCTGCAGGCAATCATCAAGTCACCCATTATGGCTGTCTGGGCGATCCTCAAGATCCTGGGTAAGAGTTGGGAGCTTTCCGCCGTCACGGCTGGCTTTGTTGTAGCGATCTGCGTGTCCGTAACGCTGATTGTCACATCGGTGCTGCCCCGGTTCCGAATTGTTCAGCGTCTGACCGATAAGCTCAACCGGATCGCAAGAGAAAATCTCACCGGCATCAATGTTGTCCATGCCTTCAATGCGGAACAATATCAAAATGACAAATTTGATGTCACCAACCGAGAAATGAAATCCACTCAGCTGAAAAATCAGCGCACCTTTGCCGCGCTGCAGCCCATTATGGGTCTGGGCATGAATGGTCTGTCCCTGAGTATTTTCTGGGTGGGTGCTGCCCTGCTCGGTGCGATGCCGGCATCGGATCCGGCCGCCCGTCTGACCATGTTCAGTAATGTTATGGTATTCAGCACCTATGCCACATATGTGGTCATGTCCTTTATGATGCTTGTGATGATCTTTATGCTCCTGCCTCCGGCAGAGGTTTCCGCCGAGCGTATCAATCAGGTGCTGAATACCGTCCCCGTGATCAAGGAAGGAACAAAGCAGTCAAGCCCTGAGGTCGGTACCATCGAATTCAGAAATGTTACATTCCGCTATCCCGAGGCTGCTGATGATGATTTGAGAAACATCAGTTTCAAGGTCGGCAAAGGTCAAACCCTCGCCGTGATCGGCGCGACCGGCAGCGGTAAGACCACTCTGGTCAGTCTGATTGCCCGTTTCTATGATGCAACACAGGGCGAGGTACTGATTGATGGTGTAAATGTTAAAGACTATACCTTTGATGCTCTGTACAACAAGCTGGGCTATGTCACACAGAAAGCTGTTATGTTCTCCGGCTCCGTCGCAGAAAATGTCGCCTTCGGCGAAAGTCTGAAGGATACCCGTACTGAGGATATCAATCACGCGATCTCACTGGCTCAGGCATCTGAATTCGTTTCTAAAATGGAGGGCGGCATTGAGCACAAAATCGCTCAGGGCGGCAGAAATGTATCCGGCGGACAGAAACAGCGGCTGTCCATTGCCCGTGCTTTGGCAAGGAACCCCGAGATCCTCGTCTTTGATGACTCCTTCTCTGCGCTGGATTATCGCACGGATAAGGTTCTGCGAGCAGGACTTGCAAAAGAACTTGCAGACACCACAAAAGTTATCGTCGCTCAGCGCATCAGCACGATCCGCCACGCTGACCAGATCCTTGTTCTGGATGAGGGACGCATCGTGGGTGACGGAACCCACGAGGAGCTGATGAAAAACTGCGCAGTATATCGAGAGATCGCTCGTTCTCAGCTTTCCGAAGCAGAACTCGCCCAGTAAAGGAAGTGATAACATGAAAAAACAAAATATGTTTGCA
>JARHYV010000349.1 GCA_029258495.1 Faecousia sp.
TCCATGCGCATTCCGCGGCTGCCCTTGAACAGCAGTACATCATCCGGTCTTGCCAGTCGTTTCAGAGCTTTTACCAATTCATTCTGCTCTTCAAACGCCATAGCCTTTCCGTTGATCATTCCGCCGGTGACGGCACCCTCTACCATCTTGGATGCATTGGGGCCGTAGGCAAGCAGATAATCCGCCTTCTCCGCTGCGATCCGGCCGATGCGGTAATGCTCCGCCTGAGCATTCACACCCAATTCAAGCATCTCTCCCAGAACAGCGATCTTGCGCCCATCCTGATTGCCCAGAACCTGCAAAGCCGCATCCATAGACTCAGGGCCTGCATTGTAGCAATCCTTGATGATGCTGTATTTCTCTGTCCGGATCATTTCCTGACGGCCTGCCATATTCTGAAACGCCTCAAGACTCCGGCTGATGTTTTCCGGCTTGACCCCCAGCTGCAGGCCTACGGCAATCGCAGCCAGTGCGTCCATCACAAAGTGATTTCCCTCCACCGGCAGCGTGACGGAAAAATCCTGCCCCTGCTGCTTTACACGAAACGCGATCTGTCCGGATCTCACCTCAATATCATCCGCCAGAACATCCACATCCGGGTTCATGGCACCGAAGCAGATACAGGGTCTGCCCATGTTGTGAACCTTCCACAGCAGGCGGTCATCTCCATTCAGGATCACTGTACCATCAGGCTGCATTCCTTCCAAGATCTCCAGTTTTGCCTGCAGGATACCCTCCTGCGATCCCAGATACTCCATATGCATGGTGCCGATATTGATGATCACCGCAAGATCCGGCTGAGCAATGGAGGACAGGTATGCCATCTCGCGAAAATGGTTCATCCCCATCTCAAGAACCGCCACCTGCGTATCCTCCGGCATGGACAGGATCGCCATGGGCATCCCGATGTCATTGTTGTGGTTTACGGGTGTTTTTCCCGTTTTGAATGTGCTCTCCAGAACTGCTGCCACCATTTCCTTTGTAGTGGACTTGCCTACCGACCCCGTGATGCCAACCACCTTCATGCCGATCCGGCGGCGCTCACCCCGGGCGATATCACCCAGAGCAATGCGTGGATCCGCAACCACGATGGCAGGATAATCCCCGTCGCAGTGACTACATAGGATCGCCGCAGCATTTCGTTCCAGGGCTGCCGGAATAAAATCATGACCATCCCGTGCCCCCTTCAGGGCAACGAACAGCTCGCCGCCTTTCATGTTTCTGGTGTCGTTGCAGGCTCCCAGAAAGGTAACATCCTTATATTTTTCATCGATTTTGCCGCCGCACCAT
>JARHYV010000223.1 GCA_029258495.1 Faecousia sp.
ACATGGGTCAAGGTTAAGGAAAATTGGCGTGACAGCGATTTTCTCGTCCGTAACTTTGGCTACAGCGAATAATTTACAGGGTTATCTTTCGTCCTTCCTGCAAATGCTAGTTATGGGAGGAATGAAATATGAAATCCAGAGATTATTGGAGCTTGTTTATGGAAACAGGAGCCCCGGAATGCTATCTGGCATTTCAGGCGGCAAAACGACTGGAGGACGAGAATGTATCTGAAAATACAGGGACTTGTGCTCCGTCGAACAGAGTACAATGATCACGATGTCTTGTTGACCATCCTGACACGAAATCACGGCAAGCTGACAGCAAAGGCACGGGGACTGCGGCGGAAGAATTCACCGCTGACAGCTCAGTGCCAGCTGCTGGCTTTTTCCGAATTTACACTGTTTGAATATCGTGGGATGTATACGATCAATGAGGCAAGCTCTATCGAGCTGTTCCATGATTTGAGAAGGGATCTGACCCGGTTAAGCCTGGGTACCTATTTTGCTCAGGTATCTGAACTGCTGAGTCAGGAGGATATGCCGACTCCGGATCTGCAGTCACTGGTCTTGAACTGCTTGTTTGCACTGTCTAAGCTTGGACAGCCGGAGGCAAAGGTAAAAGCCGTGTTTGAACTGCGTGCTGCCTGCATAGCGGGCTTTTATCCGGATCTGTCTATGTGTCACATGTGTGCAAACCAATTTCCGGATCGCTTTAACATTTCAGAAGGCTGTCTGGAATGCGCATCCTGCGGTGGCTCAGATGGAATCAGAATGCCGATCACCCCGGGAATGCTCGCTGCCATGCGGTATATAATAGATTGTGACGGAAATCGGATCTTTTCTTTTCAGCTACCCGATGATGCACTGGAGCAGCTAAGTCAGGTTACCGAAACCTACCTGACAAAGCAGCTGGAGCATGGTTTTTCCACACTGGATTTCTACAAAAGCTTATTGTTTACTTAATACAGGAGATTATCATGTCTGAATTATACGAAAAATCTCTCAAAAAGCTGGAATTAGACCGCGTTTTGGAGATGTTGGCTGAACGGGCAGGCAGTGAAGGTGCAAAAGAGGTATGCAGAAACCTTCAGCCCAGTTCCGATCTGGAGGAGGTACAGGCTCTGCTTGCACAGACATCGGCCGCAAGTGATCTGTCTACCAAGAAAGGGTATCCGTCTTTTGGGGAAACAAGAGATGTATCATCATCATTGGAACGGGCTGAACGAGGGGGAACACTGTCCCCTAAGGAGCTGCTGAGCATCGGCGGTGTCCTGCGCTGCGCCCGTACCATCAAGGCTTATATTGCCGACGACGAGCCCCCTACGGTTTTAGATGAACTTTTTCGCTGTCTGACAGCAAACAAATATCTGGAGGACAAGATCTTCGGAGCGATCCTGTCCGAAGAGGAAATTGCGGATACGGCCAGCCACGAACTGGCAGATATCCGCCGGCACAAACGGATCCAGAGCGGAAAAATCCGCGACTCCCTGCAAAAAATTATCTCTTCGCCATCTTATTCAAAATACCTTCGGGAGCCCATCATCACCATTCGGGATGGTCGCTATGTGGTTCCGGTCAAGAGCGAATGCCGCAATGATGTGCCCGGTCTTGTGCATGATGTGTCGTCTACCGGTTCTACCTTTTTTATAGAGCCAATGTCGGCAGTCAATGCGAATAATGCCCTAAGAGAGCTGGAATTAAAAGAAAAGAAGGAAATTGAGCGGATCCTTGCAGAAATGTCTGCGGAAGCCGCATCCCATAGAGATGATATTACCACCGACTATCAGCTGCTGGTACAGTTGGATGTGATCTTTGCGAAGGCAAAGCTTGCATATCACATGCGTGCATGGGCGCCTGAGATGAATGATGAAGGGCGCGTGGAACTGCGCAATGCCCGTCATCCGTTGATCGATCCAAAGAAGGTCGTGCCGATTTCCCTCAGACTGGGTACGGATTTTGACACCATGATCATCACCGGCCCCAACACAGGCGGTAAGACGGTGACCTTGAAAACCATCGGTATCCTTACGCTGATGGCTGAATGCGGTCTGCATGTGCCGGCAGGGGATGGCAGCAGACTGTCTACCTTTGATGCGATCCTTGCGGATATCGGCGATGAGCAGTCTATTGCCCAGAGCCTTTCCACCTTCTCCAGTCATATGAGAACCATCGTGGATGTGGTGGATCAGTGCGACAGCCGCACCTTGGTGCTCTTTGACGAACTGGGAGCCGGAACAGATCCGGCAGAGGGTGCTGCACTTGCCATTGCACTTATCGAATTCTGCCGAACAATGGGCAGCCATGTCGTGGCAACTACCCACTATGCAGAGCTCAAGCTGTACGCGATGCGGACAGATGGTGTGATCAATGCATCCTGCGAATTTGATGTAGAAACCCTACAGCCTACCTATAAGCTCCTGATCGGCATTCCGGGAAAATCCAATGCCTTTGCGATTTCGCGGAAACTTGGGCTGCCAGAGCATATTCTAAAAGAGGCAAATGATCTGGTGGGTAAGTCCGATAAGGACTTTGAAGATGTTCTGAGTCAGCTGGAGCATCAGCGTCAGCTGATGGAATCTGCACGCCACGAGGCAGAACGGCTGCGTCAGGAAACCGCAAAAATCAAGCAGCAGAGTGAACAGTACAATGTTCAGCTGCAACAGGAACGAGAAAAGGCAATGGCAGAAGCCCGGAAAGAGGCTCAGCAGATCATCGAAGATGCCAGAGTCACGGCAAATCGGGTAGGCGACGAGCTGAAAGCCCTGCGCAAGCAGCTGACGGAATCGGCGGATACCACCGGAATCAATCAGCGCCAGAGTGAACTCCGCCGTTCTTTGAACGAGGCGGAAGGAAAGCTCCGTGTGAATCAGCCGGAGGTCAAGCGTCCGGAGCCGAAGCGGGATATTTTGGTAGGTGATACCGTAGAATTGCTCAAGCTGGGAACAAAGGCCAGCGTGATCGCCATCAACAAAGATGGTACCTACGAATTGCAGGCCGGCATCATGAAACTGAAAGCCAAAAAGAACGAGATCTATCTTTTGGAGCAGGAGAATCCTTATGTGCAGAAAGGCCGGCCGAAGCATTCCGGCCGCGAAATGAAGGCTGTGGCTATGTCGAATGAAGTGGATCTGAGGGGGATGGACTCTGTGGAGGCCATTTGCGTTTTGGATCGTTATCTGGATGAGGCCATGCGCTCCAATTTGAAAATGGTTAGGATCATTCACGGCAAGGGAACTGGTGTCCTGCGTACAGCTGTCCAGAATAGTCTGAAACGCAATAAATTCGTCAAAAAATATCGCCTTGGCATGTATGGCGAAGGCGAAGATGGTGTAACCATTGCTGAATTTGACTAAATCGGTATACGAATGACTTCTCGTAGTATGACATGCGTGGAAAATTTTAATCAGTTGGTACTTATTGACGAAAATTGGTTGACATTTTCAACAAGTTTGCTATCATATAGAAAGAGGTTGCATCCACGGAAGTGGTATGCCAATGAAGGAGTTGTTTGCTATGTTCAATAAGGAAATCGTTGTTCGTTGTGAGTCTGGCCTGCATAACAAGCAGGTTACATACTTTGTTCAGAAGGCAAATGAGTTCAAAAGCAGTATCTGGCTGGAGAATGAGAACCGCAAAATGAACGCAAAGAGTCTGCTTGGCATTATGTCCCTGGGTATTGTTACTGGTACCACTGTGACCTTGAGTGCCGACGGCCCTGATGCAGAGGAAGCCGTTAATGCTCTGGAGACTTTGCTCCTGCGGGATGTGTACTGATTCATGAACATCAACCGCCTCAGTGCCTGCTCAAAGTGCATTGAGGCGGTTTTCTTTTAAGGTGGTGATTTTGTTTGACCTTTGATGAATTGAAGGACAAAGCCCTGAGCTTGCCGTTTGTTCCGGGCGTCTATATCATGCGTGACAAAAGCGACAAGGTGATCTATGTCGGCAAAGCGAAAAAACTGAAAAATCGTGTTTCTCAGTATTTTCAGGATACAGCATCCCATACACCAAAAACGCGGCTCATGGTGAGCAAAATCGACCATTTTGATGTAATTGTTGCGGCATCAGAGTTTGAGGCTCTGATTTTGGAATGCTCATTGATCAAGCGCTACATGCCCAAATACAATATCCTGCTGAAAGATGATAAGGGATATCCCTATTTGCGTCTGGACATGCGTGAGATGTATCCCACCATCACAATGGTCAGCAAATTGGACAGGGATGGAGCGGAGTATTTCGGGCCCTTTGGCAGCAGAGGTATGACAACTCAGATGATCGTCGCCATTCGTGAATCACTGAAACTGCCGGATTGCTCCAGACAGTTTCCCAGAGATGTCGGAAAAGATCGTCCTTGTCTGAATTATCACATGAATCAGTGTGAAGGCTGGTGTCAAGCCAGTAAGACTTGTACCGAATATCGCGAAACCATGGAGCAGGCTCGGCAGCTGCTGATGGGAAATTATAAGGATGTGGCATCTGAGATCCGGGCCAACATGCTGCAGGCATCTGAAAATCTGGAATTTGAATTGGCGGCACGGCTCCGCGACCGACTCAATGCCGTTGAGGCGCTTGGAAAGAAACAACTTGTAACCGCCGGTACACTGGCGGACACGGATGTGGTCGGCTATGCTCAAACTGAGGCCAAGGCCTGCTTTACGGTGCTGCACTTTTCCGGCGGAAATCTTCTGGATAAGGAATACGAGATATTCCCGGTTCCGGACGATGCGGAAATGGCGGTTTCCAGTTTGCTGAAACAATTCTATCTGAGCCGAGGTCTGGCGCCCAAACTGGTTTTGCTGCCCTTTGAGTTAGAGGATGCGGAATTGTTTCAGCAGCTGATGGAACAGGAATTCGGGCGCAAGACTCGGCTCAGGATCCCACAGCGCGGTGATAATGTCCGTTTGGTCGAGCTAGCAAGAAAGAATGCACAGGAAGAGGCTGAACGGGTTACAAGCCGGGAAGAGAAAACCACAGGAACCCTGAGTATGCTTGGAAAAATGCTTGGGATCGAACCGCCTGCCCGGATCGAAAGCTATGATATTTCCAATATCTCCGGCACGGATATCGTGGCCAGTCAGGTTGTCTATGTAGGCGGCAGACCCTCTAAGAAG
>JARHYV010000112.1 GCA_029258495.1 Faecousia sp.
GCCTGCATCACCAAGGACGGCGAGCCCGTTGTTCTGCAGGCTGCTGATATCGAGTCCCACTTCCGCAAGTCCATGGCTGCGGCTGACGGCTTTGTTTCTGCCGGCCCCTACCAGATCACCAAGTATGATCCTGCTACCAGCCAGATCACTCTGGACATCAACCCCAACTACGCTGGTAACTTCGAAGGCCAGAAGCCTTCCATCCAGACCATCGTTATCGTCCGTGCAATGCCCGCTACTTGGGCAGACGCTCTGAAGACCGGCGGTATGGATATGTACGCAAACCTGTCCGAGGGCAAGGAAATCAACACCCTGATGGACATGATCGAGAACGGCGCTCCCTTCACCGCTCTGAAGTTTGACCGTGCAGGCTACGGCAAGCTGCAGTTCCTGTGCGATGTGGGCCCCACTCAGTTCGTTGAGGTTCGTCACGCTGTCGCTCAGCTGCTGAACCGTGAAGAGTTCGTCCAGAAGTTCTGCCAGGGCTGGGGCAACGTCGTGAACGCACCCTACGCAACTGCTATGCAGATGTACAAGGACTCCAAGGACTTCCTGGCTGACAACCTGAACACCTATGCCTACAATGTTGACGGTGCAAACGCTGAGCTGGATGCCGGCGGCTGGACTCTGAATGAAAAGGGCGCACAGTGGGATGGCAACGGTCTGCGCTACAAGGATGTCACCGATCTGGATGTGAACAAGGATGGCTGCATCGAGGTTGACGGCAAGCAGCTGCTGCCTCTGCGCATCGACTGGTTCAGCACCGACAACAACCCTGTTTCTGACCTGCTGTCCATCATGCTGGCAGAGTCTGATGCAGTGAAGAAGTCCGGCATGGAGATCGTAAAGACCACCGGCGACTTCAACGGCGTTCTGAATGCAATCTACCACAGAGATGGCGATGGCAAGAAGGTTCCTCCCGAGTACGGCATGCTGAACCTGGCTACCGGCTGGAACTCCTCCATCTATGACTACTCCTTCACTTGGACGGATGACGAGGCTAAGGTCGCTCAGGGCTTTAACGGCAACTACCTGTTCGATATGGGCGAAGGCGGTCTGGATGACCTGTCCATGAGAATGGTCTATGATGTCAAGCCCGGCGAGTACGAGAAGTATCTGGATCTGTGGCAGAAGTATATTGTTCGTTGGAACGAGATGCTCCCCGAGATCCCCCTGTACAGCAACATCTATGTGACTGCTGTTCCCACTTGGCTGGAAGGCTACGAGCAGAACTCCTTCTGGGATTTCGCCCGTGCAATCGTCTACGCATCTATCCCCAGCGCACAGTAATTTGATCCCTGTGTAACCGGATGGGGACGGGCAAAAAAGTCCGTCCCCATTTTCGTACCGCAGGTGTTTCTGAAAAATCTCGGAGGCAGCTGCGGTATGAAAATGGGCCCCATTCGAACGATTAACCCAAGATCGGCCCAGACTGAATTGGTTTGGGCCGTATTATGCCGAAAAAACGGAAGGTGATTTATTTGAGTAAATATATCGTAAAGCGTCTGGCCTACATCGTGGTGGTTTTCTTCATCACCTCTTTCCTGATGTACGGTTTGTTCAGCTTGATCCCCTCTGATCCAGCCCGTGTTCAGCTGGAGCCGCTGAAGACCTCCCTGAAACCGGAAGTTTATCAGCAGAAATATGAAGAATTGCGTGACCAGATGGGTCTGGATGATCCCATCGTGGTTCGTTATGCCCGATGGATGGGCTTTGCGCCGGATAAGCAGACCGGCGAATACGACGGCATGCTGCAGGGCAACTTCGGTTACTCTCTGCTGCGCCAGAAGGATTGCGTGGATGTCATCAAGACACCCATGGGCAATACCATCATGTTCAATATCTTTGCCACCGCTCTGACCCTGCTGATCACCATCCCCGTGGGTATCTGGTGTGCGGTTCACAAGGGCAGCGCACTGGATCAGGGTGTTCAGGCATTTACCATTCTGGGCTACTCCCTGCCTCAGTATATCATTGCACTGATCTTCATTTTCGTCTTTGCAGTGGTTCTGCGCTGGTTCCCGGTCGGCGGCGCCGCCACCCCCGGCAGCACCTACACCGGCATGCGTGAGTTCACGGATCGTCTGTACTACATGGCTCTGCCCATTCTGGTCAGCGTCTTTGGCGCACTGGGCGGAATGAGCCGTTATGTCCGTGCAGCCATGATCGATGCACTGAGCATGGACTGCATCCGTACTGCTCGCGCCAAGGGTGTCAAGGAGCGTGTCGTGATCTACTCCCACGCATGGCGCAATGCACTGCTGCCTGTCGTTACTTCCATTATTGGTTGGTTCCTGGGTGTTTTCTCCGGATCTCTGATCCTGGAGAATGTGTTCGGCCTGAACGGTATGGGCGCACTGTACATCAAGGCTCTGAACGGTAACGATGCCGAGCTATGTCTGGCGATCCAGATGTTCTATACCGTCATCTCCCTGCTGGGCAACCTTGTGACGGATCTGGCGTATGGTTTCGTGGATCCCAGAGTCCGCGTAAATAAGTAAGGAGGTGCCGAGAATGTCTAAAAACAAGAAAACAAGCACCATCGGCGCAGCCTTTGCCCGGATGTTCGGTTTGAAGAAACAGGAGCGCAGTTTCATGGAAGAAGAGGCTCTGCAGAGCCCCGGCCGTGTCGCTGCCCGCAACTTCTTCCACCGTCCCACCGCTGTGTTCGGTCTGGTGGTATTTGTAGCCATCTTCATTCTGGTTATGGTCGGCCCCTACTTCATGCCCATCGATCTGGGTCATGCCGACTCCAACCTTGCAAACATTGCTCCCGGCAACAATATGATGTCCGTCCCCAAGGAAATGCTCAAAGAGGGTGTTGCGGATATCGCCGCAGGATCTACTTATGGTATCGGTCTGTCCAATGCCGGCAAGATCTATACTTGGGGCTACACCAAGGTTTCCAACACCATCGATCTGAAGGATGTTCCCAAGGAACTGGCAGACGGTGAAGTGGATGTGCGGTTCATGGCGGCAGGTCTTGACCACGCCGTGGCCATCGATGACAAGAACAATTTCTACTTCTGGGGCAACGATCGTCTGTTCCAGAACCAGTATGAGCAGAATGCCGATCTGATGCGTGCGCTGATGATGGGCAATCTGAAGGTCAAGCAGCTGGAAGCCGGTAACCAGTTTACCGTCCTTCTGGATGAAGAAGGCAATGTCTATGCATGGGGTAATGCCTCTGTTGCGGATCTGGACTGCCGGAATGCCGAGCGTGAGGAAGAGGGCATGGATCACAAGCCCCGTAAGTATCAGGGCAACATCGAGAAGATCGCTGTTACCTCCAATGCTTACATCGCACTGCTGAAGGACGGCACCGTCGCCTATACCGGTCTGAAGGGCGAGTCCCCTCTGGCTGCCAACCTGCCCAAGGAGCTGACCAACGGCTCCGTGAAGGTGGTGGATATCGCCGCTACCTCTCAGGCTGTTGCAGCCGTTGACGATACCGGCAAGGTGTGGGTATGGGGCGTTGCCACCCACGGTGAAAAGACTGTCCCCGAGATGCCCGCCAAGCCTGTCAAGCTCTACGGCGGTCGGTTCCATGTAACTGCCCTGCTGGAGAACGGTGATGTGTTCTCCTGGGGTGACGATATGTACGGTCAGACCGAAGTGCCTGCATCCGTTCAGAATGCCACGATCACCAATCTGTTCAGCGGCGGCTATCAGAACTATGTTGTCACCGATGACGGCAGTGTTGAAAG
Organism: Faecousia sp.; assembly: GCA_029258495.1. Classification (GTDB taxonomy): domain Bacteria; phylum Bacillota; class Clostridia; order Oscillospirales; family Oscillospiraceae; genus Faecousia. Next base: position 3,708 of record JARHYV010000112.1, read on the forward strand.
CTGGGGTCTGAGAGGTTTCCTGTGCGGCACTGACGAGCAGGGGCGTGACCTGTTTGCCCGTATTGTAAACGGTGGTAAGACCACCATGACTGTCGGCGGCATTGCCGTTGTGATCTCCACCATCATCGGTGTCGTTCTGGGTGGTCTTGCAGGCTACTTCGGCGGCAACATCGATATCGTCCTCAGCCGTATCGCTGAGGTTCTGGGCGGCATGCCCTTCCTGCCCTTCGCACTGATCCTTTCGGCGATCATCCCGAAGGAAGTTACGGTAACCCAAAGAATGTATATCATCATGTGTGTTCTGGGCGTCCTGAGCTGGGTCGGTACATTCCGACTGGTTCGTGCTCAGATCTTCAGCCAGAGAGAGCAGGAGTATGTTACTGCTGCAAAGGCTCTGGGTGTATCCGAGGGTACGATCCTGCGCAAGCACATCATCCCCAATGTTATGAGCGTGCTGCTGGTTTCCATCACCCTGTCTTTCGCAACCTGCATGCTGACCGAGGCAAGCCTGTCCTATCTGGGCTTCGGCATCACTGCACCGACTCCCACCTGGGGCAATATGCTCAACACTGCAAACGACTCCATCGTCATTCAGCAGTACTGGTGGCGCTGGGTGTTCCCCTCGGCAATCTTCGGCCTTTGCACCATCTGCATCAACCTGATGGGCGACGGTCTGCGGGATGCGCTTGATCCCAAGAGCAACGGTCGTTAAGGAGGTAGAATTATGGCTTTACTCGAAACAAAAAATCTGCATACCTTCTTTACCACCCGCCGTGGCATTGTCAAGGCGGTCAACGGTGTGTCTTATTCCATCGAGCCCGGTAAAACACTGGGCATCGTTGGTGAGTCTGGTTCCGGCAAGTCCGTTTCCGCAATGAGCATCCTGAGATTGCTCGACGGCAACGGCTATGTGGACTCCGGCGAGATCCTGTTCGATGGCAAGGATATGACTACTATCTCCACCAGCGAGATGAACCATATCCGCGGCAACGACATCTCCGTTATTTTCCAGGAGCCCATGACGGCTCTGAACCCTGTTTTCTCCATCGAGCGTCAGCTGTCCGAACCCTTCATCATCCACCGCGGTATGAGCAAGAAGGAGGCAGCTCAGGCTGCCGTTAAGATGCTGGCCGATGTTAAGATCCCCAACCCCGAGGTGGTCGTGAAACAGTATCCCCATCAGCTGTCCGGCGGTATGCGTCAGCGTGTGATGATCGCAATCGCACTGGCATGTGAGCCCAAGCTGCTGATCGCCGATGAGCCCACCACCGCACTGGATGTTACCATTCAGGCACAGATCCTGCACCTGATGAACACCCTGAAGAAGGAGCGCGGCACTGCCATCATGTTCATCACCCACGATCTGGGCGTTATCAATCAGATGGCCGACGATGTGGCAGTCATGTACTGCGGTCAGGTGGTGGAGCATGTCCCCGCAAAGGAGCTGTTCGGCGGCTCCGGGAAGTTCTCCCACCCCTACACCGAGGGTCTGCTGGCATCCGTTCCCAAGCTCGATACCACAGCAAAGCGTCTGGACGCAATTCCCGGCGCCGTTCCCCATCCCCTTGACCTGCCCAAGGGCTGCAAGTTTGGCCCCCGCTGCAAGTACTGCACCGAGAAGTGCAGAGAGCAGGAGCCTGAGCTGGTCAGCGTAGGCGAGGGTCACGAGATCCGGTGTTTCTATCCGGAGAAGGAGGCTCGCCATGGAAAAT
>JARHYV010000363.1 GCA_029258495.1 Faecousia sp.
CCGTCCTCATCTACGATGGTGATGAAGTCGGATCCATAATGATCTGACATGTGAAATAACCTCCGGGCGAGTTTCTTCTGGCATCATTGTACGATGGATCAGCTATAAAATCAACAAAAATTTTTTGCATCTCGCAATTTCATAAATAGTCGTCGATCAAAGACAGGAGTTCGGTCATGGTGTCCACACGGATCCCATGCCGTAGTTTCAACTGATCGGCAATGGGAAGTGCGTTTGCGCGCATATCAAATACATGATACGGTTGTGGGTCATCGCCTTTCCACAGAGCGATATAGCCATCTTTTATGCCGAGCAGAAAACCGGCAATGAACAGAAAAGAAAGAATTTGTTTGTTGAAAATTTTCATATTTTATCCCCCGAAGGTAGTATTTGCATGATTTTAATGTTTATTAATAAAAAATGTACTTTCGTTTTTTTGTGGGGTATGCTATAATAGTACGAACTGTCATGGAAAGTATGCCTGTTTTACCGGCAGCTTTGTGAGAATTTTGACTTCAATCTTGGAGGTATCCATATGGCAATGAAAAAAAGAAGAAAAGTCACGCGACAGGAATGGAAACCGAATGCGGTTTTGCGTATCCTTCACGCTGTCTGGGGAATGGCGACAGCCGTTCTTAAGATCGCAATAGGTGCGGCTGCGACGGTTGCGTTTATTGCAGTCGTTTGTGGCTTTGTTCTGGCAGGAGCTATGGGTGATTATCTGCAAAACGAGATCATGCCGAATGTTAATTTCGACCTGGACAAAATGGGACTTGAGCAGACTTCATATATCTATTATGTGGATCACGACGGCAACATCCAGAAATATCAGAAGATCTACGCAAAAACGGATCGGCAATGGGCAAGCATCGAGGAGATCCCCAAGGATCTGATCCATGCAGCGGTTGCTATCGAGGACAAGCGTTTTTATGAACATCAGGGCGTAGACTGGATCACGACCGTAAAAGCTTGCGGAAATATGTTCTTCGGCGGCAGCTCCACCTTTGGCGGCTCCACCATTACCCAGCAGCTGATCAAGAACCAGACCGGTGATGACTCCATTACTGTTCAGCGTAAGGTCGAGGAGATATTCCGTGCGCAGAAACTGGAATCCAAATACGATAAAGATACGGTTATGGAGTGGTATCTGAACCTGATCTATTTGGGCGAAGGCTGTTGGGGCGTCAAGAGTGCGGCACGAACCTACTTTGGCAAGGAACTGTCCGAGCTGACCACTGCTGAGTGCGCAAGCCTGATCTCCATTACCAATAACCCCTCTTTGTACGACCCATATATCAATGAAGAACGCAATCGTAAGCGTCAGCTGACGGTGCTGGATGAAATGTACAAGCAGGAGTGGATCACAGAAGATCAGTATAATGAGGCGGTAAACCAGAAATTATTCTTCACATCTTCTTCTGCAGATGTGGCGCACACGGTCTATGCCTGCCCCAATGGGGATTTTGAAGATATTGCACTGAACTTCAAAAGAGATGGAGATAACTTCATTTGCCCTGAATGTGGAGAGCGTGTGGACATTGAACTGGATGCCGGAACGGATATGTATTCCTGGTTTACTGAGGCGGTCATGGACGATGTTGCAGAGGCCCTTGCGGAAAAGATGGGGCTTGAGTGGAACTATGCCAATAAGCAGCTGTGCCTGAATATGATCAAGGAAAATGGTTACCACATTTATTCTACCATCGATGTGGATGTACAGGCGGCGGTGGATCGGATCTATACCAATTTGGATGAGATCCCTACAACTGCATCTGATCAGCAGCTGCAATCTGCTATCGTTGTTACCGACAACCGTACGGGCGACATTGTTGCAATAGCCGGTGCAGTCGGAGAAAAACAAGATTACGATGCCTTCAATTTTGCGACAGATCAGGGCTTGCAGACCGGCTCTGCCATGAAACCCCTGACTGCATACGCACCCGGTTTTGAGGCGGGGGTCATCAATCCTGCTACGGTTCTTCCGGATCTGCCCATTGATTACAGCAATGGCATCTTCCCGCTGAACCAGTCCAGAAGTTACCGGATCAGCACCTCGGTC
>JARHYV010000264.1 GCA_029258495.1 Faecousia sp.
GCATACAGCAGACGCGGCTGCCGAACTGCCCGAGCCGCTGCCGGAGCCTTTGCACACGGGCAGGTGCGGCTTTACACCATGGAGCGTTTCTCCGAGCCGGATTTTCTGCCTCTGGGCAAACCATCTGAGCCCTTTTACGGGACGCTCTTTTCTTGGGCGGATGCCCTTGTCTTCGTGGGATCGTGCGGCATTGCCGTCCGGCAGATCGCACCCCATGTAAAGGACAAGCAGACCGATCCTGCTGTCATCGTCACGGACGAGCTGGGAAAATTCGTGATCCCGCTGCTTTCTGGACACATCGGCGGCGCAAACGAGCTTTCGGTGCAGCTTGCCGCGCATCTGGGTGCCATGCCGGTGGTCACCACCGCTACGGACATCAACCGGAAATTCTCCGTGGACAGCTGGGCTGCCGGAAACGGGTTTGCCATCAGCGATATCAAGACGGCAAAGGCGGTGTCTGCCGCCATACTGGAACGGGATGTCCCCATTCTCAGCGATTTTCCCGTTGTGACCGATTATCCCAACGGCACCCAGGCAGGCACGCACGGGGAGGTAGGCATCTGCATCAGCTGCCGAGAGCAGGAGCCGTTTGGCAGAACCCTCCGGCTGATCCCTGCCGTGATCCATCTGGGCATCGGCTGCCGCCGGGGAACCCCCTCTGCTGCCATCGAACAGGCTGTGGAGTCGGTGCTGCATGCGCATCATATCGACCGCCGTGCCGTCAAATGCGTGGCATCCATCGACCTGAAATCAGAGGAAGAAGGATTGCTTGAATTTTGCCGGAACAATCAGTTTCCGGTCACATTTTATACAGCCGAGCAGCTGTCCGCCGTGCAAGGAGAATTCACCCCTTCCGCCTTCGTGACACAGATTACCGGGGTGGACAATGTATGTGAGCGTGCCGCTTTGCTCGGAGCAAGTAAGCTTATCGTGAAAAAGACCGCCGCCAACGGCGTGACCGTTGCCGCTGCGGCAGAAGATTTGGAGGTACGATTTGGGTAAATTGATCGTTGTGGGCATTGGTCCCGGAAATTATGAGAATATGACCATCCGCGCCGACCGCGCACTTGCAGACTGCGACACCATCGTCGGATACCATGTCTATGTGGATCTTGTGAAAGAACGCTATCCCGACAAGGAATTTTTGACCACCCCCATGACCAAGGAGACCCAGCGCTGCCAGATGGCACTGGATGCTGCACTGGAGGGCAAGACTGTTGCCATGGTGTGCTCCGGCGACAGCGGGATCTACGGCATGGCCGCCCTCATCTACGAACTTCGTGGGGACAGCACACAGCCGGAGATCGAAGTCGTTCCCGGTCTGACCGCTGCATGCAGCGGCGGTGCGCTGCTGGGAGCTCCCCTGACCCATGATTTTGCCGTTATCAGCCTCAGTGACCGACTGACCAGTTGGGAAAAGATCGAGGCCCGTCTGGATGCCGCCGCAAAAGCGGATCTTTCCATGGTGCTGTACAATCCATCCAGTCACGGCCGTCCCGATCACCTGCGCCGGGCCTGCGACATTCTCCTGCGCACCCTGCCCCAAGACCGCCCCTGCGGCATCGCCCGTTCCATCGGCAGATCGGGTGAGGATTTCACCCTGACCACGCTGGGACAGCTGCGGGATACTCAGGTGGATATGTTCAGCACCGTCTTCATCGGAAACGAAATGACAAAGATCATCGGTGACAGACTGGTGACCCCCAGAGGATACCGCAATGTATAACATCTGCGTCTTTGCCGGAACTACGGAAGGTCGGGAGCTTGTGGAGTTCCTGACGGCGCAGCCCGTTCTGGTCACTGCCTGTGTTGCAACGGAATACGGAGAAACGCTGCTGCATCCGGCAGAAAACCTGACCATCTCCGCTGCCCGGCTCACGGAAACGGAGATGATCCGCCTGTTTCGGGAGCAAAAGTTCGACCTTGTGGTGGATGCGACCCACCCCTATGCCCCCGTTGTGACGGAAAACATCGCAAATAGCTGCGCTGCTACCGATACGGAATACATCCGGCTGCTCCGCGACGAAACCGCTGCCCCGGAGGATGCGGTATTTGTCCCCGATATTGCCGGAGCCGTTGATTATCTGAACACCGCCGACGGCAATATCCTGCTGACCACCGGGAGCAAGGAGCTGTCGTGCTACACGGGCATCCGGGATTTTAACCAACGGGTATATGCCCGGGTGCTCCCCATGGAGGACTCCCTGCACCAGTGCCAGCGTGTGGGACTGCCCCCTGCCCACATCCTTGCCATGCAGGGGCCGTTCAGCAGGGAGCTGAATGCCGCCATGCTCCGCTCCGTTTCGGCACGGTTCATGGTCACTAAGGAGTCCGGCTCCGCCGGAGGCTTTGACCAGAAGATCGCCGCCGCACGGGATGCAGCGTGCAAACTGGTGGTGATCGGCAGACCGCCTCAGCGGCAGGGATCGGACTTTTCTCAGGTGATCCGGCTGCTGTGCAGTCGGTTCGGTTTCACCCGGACCCCGAATGTCACCAT
>JARHYV010000060.1 GCA_029258495.1 Faecousia sp.
AGACTTTAAATACAGGAGATAAGGTTACTGGCGTTGTAACTCACATTGGCAACACTGAGATCCAGATCGATCTGGGCACCAAGCATGCCGGTTACATTCCTTATGACGAAGTCAGCGCAGATCCCACTGTTAAGCCCGAGGACATCCTGCATGTCGGCGACGAGATCGAAGTATTCGTTGTTCGCGTCAACGATCAGGAGGGCACCTGCCAGCTGTCCAAGAAGAAGCTGGACGGCATGAAGATTTGGGACGAGATGGCTACCTATGTGGACGAGAAGACCAATGTTGAGGGTACCATCACCGAAGAGAACAAGGGTGGTCTGGTTGCTACCGTTAAGGGCATCCGTGTATTCATTCCTGCTTCTCAGTCCGGCATTGCCAAGGGCGGCGACATGGCCGGCATGGTTGGCAAGACTGTCAAGATGAGAATTACCGAAGTAAACCGTGCACGCCGCCGCGTGATCGGTTCCATCCGTGCAGTGACCGCTGAGGAGCGTAAGGCTGCTCAGGAGAAGATCTGGAGCGAGATCCAGGAAGGCGCTAAGTACCACGGTGTGGTCAAGAGCCTGACCTCCTACGGTGCATTCGTCGATATCGGCGGTGTTGACGGCATGGTTCATGTTTCTGAGCTGAGCTGGAATCGCATCAAGACTCCCGCTGATGTTGTCAAGGTCGGCGATGAGATCGATGTTTATGTTATTTCCTTCGATCCCGTCAAGCACAAGATCTCTCTGGGCTACAAGACTCCCGAGATGAATCCTTGGAACCAGTTCATGACCAACTACAATGTTGGTGATGTGGTTGACGCTAAGATCGTCAAGCTGATGACCTTCGGTGCATTTGCTGAGATCATTCCCGGCGTTGACGGCCTGATCCACATCTCTCAGATTGCTGATCGCCGCATCGCCAAGCCCGAGGATGTCCTGTCCGAGGGTCAGGAAGTTCAGGTCAAGATCACCGATGTTGACGCTGAGAACAAGCGCATCTCCCTGTCCATCCGCGCTCTGCTGGATGAGGCTGAAGAGGACGCTGAGTAATTCATTAATTCCTACATACCGGAGCCGTTTTATACCGGCTCCGGTATTGTGGTTCATGGAGGAAAATTATGGTTAAGCATATCGTTGTTTACACGCTGAAAGAGGGCGTTGATAAGGCAGCAGCAGTTGAAGAAATTTCTGTTCTGCTGGAGTCATTGGTCGGGAAAATCCCCGGCCTGAACTGGCTGGAGGTCTGCCAGACCTATCAGGGGGATATGGATTATTGCCTCTATTCTGAATTTGACAGCCGTGAGGATCTGGATGCATATCAGGTCAATCCCCTGCATCTGGAGGCAAAGGAAAAGTTCCAGCACTATATTGCTACCCGCGTATGTGCGGACTATGAGTACTAAGAGGTAACTGTCTATGAATGCAATCGTTACCGTTGTGGGCAAGGATCAGGTAGGTATTATTGCATCGGTTTGCAATCAGCTGGCACAGTACAATATCAATGTTCTGGATATCAGCCAGACCGTCATGCAGGGTTATTTCACCATGATGATGGTAGTGGATATGTCGGCGTCCAACAAGCCCATTGAGGATGTAAGCGTACACATGGAAGAAATCGGAAATCAGAGTGGGCTGTCCATTCGCGTTCAGCGAGAGGATATTTTTGAAGCCATGCACAGGGTATGAGGGTAGCGTATGTTAACTCAGAAAGATATTTTTCAGACGATCGATATGATCGATAAGCGCCATCTGGATATCCGCACCATTACTATGGGTATTTCCCTGCGTGATTGCGCACACCCGGATATGAAGGCAAGCTGCGATAAGATCTATGACAAGATCACAAAGCGTGCCGAGAATTTGGTGGCGGTGGGGGAGCAGATCGAGCGTGAGTTCGGCATCCCGATTGTCAACAAGCGAATTTCCGTTACTCCGATTTCGATGGTCGCAGAGGCCAGTGATACCGATACCTATGTACCATTTGCAGAAACACTGGATCGTGCGGCTAAGACCTGCGGCGTGAATTTCATCGGTGGTTTTTCTGCGCTAGTCCAAAAGGGCTGTACTAAGGGGGATCGGATCCTGATCGAGTCAATCCCGGAGGCCATGGCACGGACAGAGCGCGTCTGCGCCAGTGTAAATGTGGGCTCCACACGGGCGGGCATCAATATGAATGCAGTTGCTCTAATGGGCAGGATCATCAAAGATACGGCGAAGATCACGGAAGATAATGATGGTCTTGGATGTGCAAAACTGGTCGTTTTCTGTAATGCCGTGGAGGACAATCCCTTTATGGCAGGTGCGTTCCACGGGGTAGGAGAGCCGGAGTGCGTCCTGAATGTGGGTGTTTCCGGCCCGGGTGTTGTGTACCATGCACTGAAGAATGTGAAGGGCAGGCCCTTTGACGAGGTTGCAGAGACCATTAAGCGTACTGCTTTCCAGATCACACGGATGGGCCAGATCGTGGGAAATGAGGCCTCCAAGCGTCTGGGGGTGCCATTTGGCATCGTGGATCTGAGTCTGGCGCCGACCCCTGCTGTGGGCGACAGCGTGGCTCGTATTCTGGAGGAAATGGGTCTGGAGACCTGCGGCATCCATGGAACGACTGCTGCGCTTGCACTGTTGAATGACGCGGTGAAAAAAGGCGGCGTTATGGCAAGTAATCATGTGGGCGGTCTCTCCGGTGCATTTATTCCGGTATCTGAGGATGAGGGCATGATCGCTGCAGCGGAAAGCGGCGTATTGACCCTGAATAAATTGGAGGCTATGACCTGCGTTTGCTCCGTCGGCTTGGATATGATCGCAGTACCCGGTGATACAAGTGCGGAAACCATTTCTGCAATCATCGCTGACGAGGCAGCTATCGGCATGGTGAACAGCAAGACTACGGCTGTGCGTATTATCCCGGCTCCGGGTAAGACTGTCGGTGATCGAGTGGAGATGGGTGGATTGCTGGGCTCGGCACCTGTGATGCCGGCCTACAACCAGTCCAGCGCAGATTTTATCGCCAGAGGCGGCAGAATTCCTGCTCCCCTCCAGAGCCTTAAAAACTGATACGCGACGATGGTTCCATAAGTGAATATCAAATGCGGTGCAGGAGAACATTCTGCACCGCATTTTTGTTTTTGGAACTAGCGTAGGATGTGCGACGAAAAAGGCCGTGAAGAATTTGAGGTTCTTCACGGCCTTTGACAGACGAATATTCATGCAGGGTGCCTTTCAGCGACGGCTGCGATCTTTTGTATATTTGCCCTTGTGCCATGTCTGGGAAACAAGAATGCAGATCACAAAGGTCAGGGCACAGATTGCACTGATTTTCCATCCATAGGAAAATGCCTGATTGTGATACTCAAAGCGGACATCGTGGTGACCTTCCAACAGCATG
>JARHYV010000356.1 GCA_029258495.1 Faecousia sp.
AGCTCCAGCACCGTGCCGTCCTCATTGGAAATTTCATTGACAGAAACCGCGTCGGGATTATCAACCAGATTCTTTGCCATGTAAAGCAAGAGTTCTTTCATTGCGCTTCTCCTTTGCGGTAGCCTTACAGAACGCCAGCCTTCTTCAGCAGACCACGGACAGTGTCAGTGGGCTGAGCGCCGTTCTTGATCCAGTTCTGGGCCTTCTCCACGTCAACATTGATGACAGCGGGCTCGGTCAGAGGATTGTAAACACCGATCTCTTCGATGCAGCGACCGTCACGGGGAGAGCGGGAATCAGCAACAACAATACGATAGAAAGGAGCCTTCTTTGCGCCCATTCTTCTCAGTCTGATCTTAACCATGAGTATTCACCTCCAAATAAACATTTCTATATATCGCAAAGCAAATTGCTTTCAGCGAACAAAATAAATCAGAAACCGCCAAATCCACCGATTTTTCCAAGTCCGCCCAAGCCACGCATCCGCTTCATTTTCTTAGCGGCACCGGGGCCTGCAAACTGCTTGATCAGGGAACGCATCTGTTCGAAGGATTTGAGCAGGCGGTTGACTTCCTCCACCTTCACACCGGCACCGGCTGCGATACGCTTTTTCCGTCCGGCATTGATGATGTTCGGGTTTTCCCGTTCCTTTGGCGTCATGGACAGGATGATCGCCTCGGTATGGGCCATCGCCTTCTCGTCCACCTTGATCCCCTTCAGGTTTGCACCGCCGGGCATCTGCGCCAGAATATCTTCCATAGAGCCCATGCTCTTGAGCTGAACCAGCTGATCGTAGTAATCCTGAAGGGTAAAGCGGTTGGAACGGAGTTTTTCCTCCATTTCGGCAGCCTTTTTCGCATCATAAGCCTGCTCGGCCTTTTCGATCAGGCTGAGCACATCGCCCATGCCAAGAATCCGGGATGCCATGCGATCCGGATGGAACGGCTCGATATCCTCAAGCTTTTCACCCATACCGCAGAATTTGATGGGTTTTCCGGTAATGGCTCGAACGGAAAGAGCTGCACCGCCTCTTGCGTCGCCGTCGAGTTTCGACAGCATGACCGAGTCGATATCCAGCCATTCGTTGAATGTCTGAGCTGCATTGACGGCATCCTGACCGGTCATGGCATCAACAACAAGCATGATCTCATCGGGTTTTACCGTTGCTTTGATGTTTTTCAGCTCGTCCATCAGCTGCTCGTCCACATGCAGACGACCGGCTGTATCCAAAAAGACCATATCATGTCCGTGCTGCCGGGCATAGAGTACAGCCTCTTTTGCAATGGTTACCGGGTTTTCCTGTCCCATTTCAAAAACAGGTATCCCCAATTTCTCACCGCACACCTTCAGCTGTGCGATTGCCGCCGGCCGATAGATATCACATGCGACCAGCAAGGGATTTCTGCCCTGACGCTTCATTAGTCCTGCAAGCTTGGAACCGTTTGTGGTCTTACCGGCACCCTGCAGACCGACCAGCATCACGACCGTGGGGCCGTTGGGGCTGATGGTAATATGCTTTGTTTCCGAACCCATCAATTTTGTGAGTTCTTCGTTGACGATCTTGACGATCATCTGCGCCGGAGTCAGAGATTCCAGCACGTCGGTGCCTACGCACCGTTCTGTGACGGATTTTGTAAAATCCTTACAGACCTTATAGCTGACATCCGCTTCAAGCAGAGCCATACGGATCTCACGCATGGCTTCCTTGACATCGGATTCCTTCAAGCGACCTTTGCCACGCAGCTTTTTGAAGGTCGCGCTGATCTTTTCGGTTAAGCCTTCAAATGCCATAATTTACTCCTCAGCAGAATGTACGGCAGCAGCGATCTGTGCAGCCGCATCCCGCACCTGTGGGTCATCGTGAGAAGAAAGTGCCTGTGTACATGCCAAGACCTGCTGAACCGCTCTGCGGTGAGCCAGATCCCGGCGAACGCATCCGGTCTTTTCTTCCATATTTTGCAGCAGCGCCTCTGCCCGGGTAATGTTATCGTGAACACCCTGACGGCTGACGCCCAATTCCTGAGCAATCTCTCCTAAGGACAGATCCTGATTGAAGTGCAGGTCAAAACACATCCTCTGACGCTCAGTAAGAAGTTCTCCATAATAGTCATAGAGCAAGATCATCTGCAACGCGTCCATGGAACCATCCTCCTTGTCAAGCGTTTTTCCTTGACAGCTTGGATATCATACAACATTATTCCTATGTTGTCAAGCATTTTTCCTTGACACTTCAAAAAGATTTATCTCACTCGGTACCATCGGCTCAACTCTCTCGTCTTCATAAAGCCCATGGACTCATACAAGCGGATGGCGCGTTGGTTGGTCGATGCGACCTCCAGATGAAACCGGTCACATCCTGCGGCGCTCATCAGCGTTTCCAGTACGCATTTTCCCTTGCCCGGGACAGCTGATGCAACGGCATGGATCTTTCCGGATTCCACCCATCCGATCCCCCATAGCTGTCCGGCATCATGGACGAAATACGCACCTGCCGATTCGACGATCCTCTTTTCGTCGGCAGATGACAGGGTCGCCGCATTGTCCACCGCCTGCATTTTCTCATTATAGATCCCCCGCCATTTGGTCACCGTTTCCTCCGTGACCGGCCAAAGATGTCCGCCAGATTGTTCCTGCACAAGATTGCAGACCGCCATTTCATATATAATGGTATGCAGCGGATAGCATACCAGCTGATCATGTCCTGTGGCAAAGACCTGTTCTGCACCTGCTGCGCGACAAAAGCCGGCACATTCCTCCACATGCGCTTTCAGTCCGTCCGGCTGCACATCCTGTACATGAATGAATGCCTGCTGCTTGTACGGCACTTCTTTCAGCACAATGCT
>JARHYV010000066.1 GCA_029258495.1 Faecousia sp.
AACTAAGCACCGTCGTTTTTCCGGTCGACTCTTTTTCTGCATTCACGATCACATCTCAGGGTTGGCCGGAGCTGTAGATCAATGTCAGCTGCGTGGATGAATGGGAAGACCATATCCTGATGGAGGAACAGTTATTCGAATTTGATCGGGAGCACACCTCCAATTCCAGTTTTGGAGTCAGTTTTTCGTCAGCTAATGGAACCTTTCCCAATCTTCCGGGCTACGATTTTGACAAAAAGGCTTACTTTATGCGAAATGGTGTTTATGAAGAACGCATTTATGGTCTGTATTATCAGAACAGACAGTGGTATTTCATTACCAGAGCGGAAAATGGCAGACCGGACTGGAGCGCGAAACAGATGATCTCGCCGCAGCCGGATTTTTACGGAGAAAATCCAAGGGATTCTATTCGTCTGATTTACAAAAAAATGAATGAGATCCCTGTGAAATATGTTAATATTTTTGATCAGCCCTTGGATGCAGCTGATGCACCCGGAGGAGCAAATCCGGGCATTGTCAGAAGATCGGGAAAGCGTGTGGATACGACCAATGTGGATCTCTGGCCAAAGGCTCAGGAATACTACTACATCGGAAGAGCCTATGTCAATGAGCATAAGGGTGAAAATGAGATCAAATATGTGATGACAAAGGGCGATAGGCTGTATGGTGTAACACCGGAGAACAAGGAAATCGAGTTGACGGAATCATCGCCGCTTTGCCTGATCTATGGTGCTGTCAGCAAAAATCCGGTACCGCCCTCAACACCCAGAACCGCTACCAGAGATAAAGGCATGATCATCAATCTGTTCAGCTATAATTCCGGTCAGAATTTTGATCAGAATGCGCCGATCAACAAGGGGAAAAAACTGCAATTTGTCCTGAGAAACGATCGTCCGGAACCATATAATAGATGGACAGGATACGATGGCGGTGTGTATACCGGTATCGTAGACAAGCAGTTGGGTGCGGATGGCTATCCGGTCATTCAGGGGCAGTCACTGGCATATTTGTTCGACCCGGTTCTGGCAAAGGCAGATCTTGATGCCAACAGCGGTAATGGAATGATCCGTCAGCTGCATACGGAATTGGATAGACTCTTCTGGCTTGACAAAGACGGATATTATCGATATGATTCAATGTCCAATTTCGCAACCGTAGTTGACGAAACTGCCCTTGCGAGTGGAGAAAATCGACCGATCTACTCAAATGGCAGAGATTTCATTGTATATGACCAACCGGTACTGCCAAGTATAGTGGCAGTCGGCGATAATCCTAAATTTCTGCCGTTCAATACATATTCAGAGGCAAATCGTCCCACAGCGAATCCTGCCGGTTCAGAAAAAATTAAGCAGTATCATTTTGGTATGACGATCGAAGCGGAATTTGTCATGCCCACCGGCGGTGTTGTCCCGGATGCAGAAGGTAACCATACCGCAATGCGTGACATGATCTTCGAGTTCAATGGAGATGATGATGTTTGGGTATTCATCGATGATGAGCTTGTTCTGGATCTGGGCGGTATCCACGACCGATACGGCGGAAGTATCAATTTCCGTACCGGTGAGGTCATCACAAATGCTCCGCCCATGGAACACAGCGGCCATCGTCAGCCGAACCTGTATGGAATTGAAGGCGATCCCAGTGACTTGACAGAAGAAGAGCTTACACAGAAACGAGAGGATGCCGGATTCGGTCGTTTCAGTCAGCACAAGTTTAAGTTCTTCTATCTGGAGCGCGGCAGAGGCGCATCCAACTGTGAGATCCACTTTAACCTCGTTCCTGTGGCCCATGGCTTTGCGGTCGGAAAACGAGTGAGCAACAGTGATCATGTGGCATCTACCGGACACAAGAAATACCAGTTTCAGGTTGAGGTTCAGCATCCGGGTGAAGAAAAGCAGCCACTTTCGGATGCACAGTTTTTGAAGATCCGGTGGGAACCGGATGGTGACCCAATCAATGGCGGTATGCCGGATGGTGTCGGTATTACAGATGGAGAAGGTCGCTTTTGGCTCAGCCCCGGTCAGCGTGCAGACTTTACGGATGTGATCAATCTGAAAAATGCCGGTATGACCGAGGATAAGAAGGTTCGAATTTATGTCAGCGAAGTCCTTCCCAATGGCCAGAAGGAGCCAAAAGTAGTTGCGTGGAGTGGCAAAGAGGAAAATCCCGGTACATTTGTTGAGGTTCAGGATGATAAAGGCAAAACTAGAAAACTGATCCCGCCAATGTACGATAGCAAAGGATATGAGTACCACACAGCAAAGACAAATACACCTCTGACGAGGTCGCAGCTTGATAATTTTGTCACTCATCAGGCGGTTCTTACAGCCAGACGCACCAACGAGTTCAACTGGATCGATTTTGAAAATGACTTGGGAAAAATGTCCAGCC
>JARHYV010000110.1 GCA_029258495.1 Faecousia sp.
ATATTATAGGTATTGAACATGTCACGCTCCGGGATGTTGCCGGTCTTGGCGATCAGGTCAAAGATCGGCAGGATGCGAATGGCGCTCTTGTCGATTTTCGCACCCAGACCGTCCGGAATGGAGCGGGGGATGTTCTCATAGAAACCGCCGCCGGTGATATGGCTGACACCCTTGACCTGCACCTGCTCAAACAGAGCCAGCATGGGCTTGACATAAATTCTGGTGGGGGTCAGCAGGGTCTCGGCAATAGAGGCACCGCCCAATTCGGCGCAGGGCTCTTTCAGATGCTCGTTATGCTCCACATCGAACACCTTGCGCACCAGACTGAACCCATTGGAATGCACACCTGTAGACGGCAGGGCGATGACCACATCGCCTGCTGCCATCTTGCTGTTGTCGATCATCTTCTTTTTGTCAACGATGCCGACGCTGAAACCTGCCAGATCATAATCATCCTCAGCCATCATACCGGGATGCTCGGCAGTTTCGCCGCCAATCAGGGCAGAGCCGGACTGAACACAGCCTTCTGCCACACCGGAAACTACTTCAGCGATCCGTTCCGGGACATTCTTGCCGCATGCAATATAATCCAGGAAGAACAGAGGCTTTGCGCCGCAGCAGATCACATCGTTGACGCACATTGCAACGCAGTCGATGCCGATGGTGTCGTGCTTATCCAAGAGCATGGCGATCTTGAGCTTGGTTCCAACACCGTCTGTGCAAGAAACCAGAACAGGCTCTTCCATACCCAGAAAATTCAGACCAAAGCAGCCGCCAAAGCCGCCCACATCGTCCAAGCAACCTTCGTTCTTGGTTCGAGCAATATGCTTCTTCATCAGTTCCACGGATCTGTATCCTGCAACAATATCAACATCGGCAGCTGCATAGCTTGCAGAGTGAGAATTATTATGTTCCATTTCCTAGCTCCTTTAAGCGTTGTTTTTTATTGATTGATTGATTAAGCAAAGAACAGCTTGTTCAGGGTCATGGGATCGACATACTTGCCATCCTTGTAAACACGCATATTGCCGGATGCGATCTCGTCGATCAGCATGACATTGCCCTTTGCATCATAGCCGAACTCAAACTTGATGTCGTACAGATCCAGACCCTTTGCCTTCAGATCATCTGCAACGATCTTGGTGATCTTCTGAGTCATATCCTTCAGGGAGTCGTACTGCTCTGCGGTCATGACACCCAGATCGATCAGACCATCCTTGGTGACCAGAGGATCGCCCTTGTCGTCGTTCTTAAAGGTGGTTTCCACATAAGCGGGCAGGTCTGCACCTTCCTCGCAGTAATCAGAGTAGCGGCGGAAGAAGGAACCTACAGCCTTGTAGCGGCAGATAACTTCCAGACCCTTACCGAAGACCTTGGCAGGCAGAACTTCCATGGTGGTCTGCTCCAGATCCGCATTGACATAATGGGTCAGGATGCCTGCTGCATTGATCTTCTCAAAGAAATAGATGGACATACGCAGGTTCACATCGCCCACGCCCTCAATGGTCAGACCCACGCTGTTTTCGCCGGGATCGAACACACCATCCTTACCGGTGCAATCATCCTTGAACTTCAGCAGGTAATTGCCATTTTCCAGTGCATAAACATTCTTGGTTTTTCCGGTATAAACAAGTTTCAGGTTTTCCATAATTAGTGACCTCTTTCTGTAATGAAAAATATGTTAAGTGTGTTCCCACAGGGGTTATTTATTGAATTCTGCCTCTGCCGCTGCATTCTTGGCAAGAACTGCATCTGTATCAGCAGCGCGCTTATCGGCAAGTTTCTTCGCCAATTCTTCATCGGTGATCGCAAGCATCTGCATTGCAAGCAGGGCTGCATTCACAGCACCGCCGATGGCGACGGTTGCAACCGGGATACCGCTGGGCATCTGCACCGTAGAAAGCAGTGCATCCATGCCGCCCAGATTGGCGGAGCTCATGGGGATACCGATCACTGGCAGCGTGGTATTTGCTGCCACCGCACCTGCCAGATGAGCCGCCATGCCGGCAGCGCAAATGAGAACGCCGAACCCATTGTCACGAGCAGCTGCTGTAAAACTCTGTGCCTGAACAGGGGTTCGGTGTGCGGAATATATGTGCACCTCATAGGGTACACCAAAGCTTGTGAGGGTATCGATTGCCTTGCGGACAACAGGCAGATCGGAATCACTGCCCATAATAATACCAACTTTTTTCATGTTGACCTCCTTAGAACGCATAAAGGGCGCACCCGTCCCTAAAGACAAGTGCGCCCAGACGGTCGGCATTGAACTCAGTTCCAGATTTCCCGGTGGTGACCCACCAATTTCCGTCAGTCGTCCAGAACCTTATTTACAAGAGCATATTATCATAAAACATTCATTTCGTCAAACGAAAGCAAGTAAACATGATGTATAAAATTCTAAAATTTACAACATCAAATCCGTGATTTTGACGGAATTCCCCAATTTGTTCAGAATTTGGATCGTATCATTCGCACTCCCCGAAAGATCACCTCTTGGCTGTCCGTTCCAAGGGTACGCTCCAGATGCTCGTATTCATCCAAGCTGCCCTGAACATGGGGCACCGCCCATGCTCCCGCATCCGACCCGGGTGCCACCAGACCACCCATTCGGACAAAGCTGCGTATATTTTTCTGAGCGCTTTCATAGATCGCTGCCACCTGCATCTCATCAAAACGCCCCTTCCCCAGCAGATTGCCTATGGCTGACAGGGTCGGACACCAAACGGTTCCAGACTGCACCATGGCCTGCATAGCCTCCTCATCCAGATATGCGCCATGTTCTACTGACTCTGCTCCTGCCAGAGCAAGCGCCTCCACCGTCCTTGCGCCGTTTGCATGGGCCATGACTGCAAAGCCCTCTTCGTGGGCAATATGCACCATCTGCGTGATCATGTCTGCCGGCAACCCTTCCTCCGTAAGGACACCGCAATGATCAAAATCCATCAGCCCTGACACCATGATTTTAATGAAGTCGCCACCATTTTGACGAGTTTCCGCCACCAATCTTCCATATCCCTTCAGGTTCTCAAACTTTTTTCCGATGAAGGCTCCATAGTGACCTGCCCGGCACAGAGGTGACAGCGGTGTACGATAGGTGATCCCGAATTCCCCTGCCAGTTCACGGGCTGCCGCACCAACGCCCCACCGATCTCCGCCGTCCCTTAAATAGTCAAAGCCTGCAGCCGCATAGGCCTGCAGCCGTCTGCGGATCAGATCCCGTTCAGGCTGATCCCGGTGTCGGGCAATGGCACTGCGCCAGTCTGCTCCGTCCAAAAGCATGTGAATGTGGCAATCTGCTTTCATTCCAAAACGCACCTCCCGATCTTAAAAAGCCGCAGAGATACTCTGCGGCTTTTTGTTTTGTATCCGTTTACACCAAGCGGCTGCCGGCAGCAATGGAATCATCCAGCATGACCAAATTCAGCTTATCACCACGCTCGGCGCTCAGCAGCATGCCGCAGCTCTCCTGCCCCATCATCTTTCTGGGTGCCAGATTGGTAACCGCCACCAAGGTCTTGCCCACCAGTTCCTCGGGCTTGTAGTAAGCCGCAATGCCGGACAGGATCTGGCGAGGCTGCTTGGTTCCGTCATTCAGCGTAAACTTCAGCAGTTTCTTGCTCTTTTTCACGTTCTCGCAGGCGACGACCTTAACAACTGTCATCTCCACCTTTTCAAAGGTGTCGAATGTGATCTCAGGCAGGGGCTCGGGCAGCGGATCTTCTTCCGGCTCAGCTGCCTGAGCAGACAGCTCTTCCAACGCAGTCAGCTCCTTCTCCATGTCTATTCTGGGGAAGAGAACAGGGCCGGCGATCACTGCCGCATCATGAGGCAGGATGCCATAGACATTCAGACTCTCCCAATCCGCAGCAGGACTGCCCAGACGGCGGTTGATCTCCTCTGCGGTAGCAGGCATAAACGGGGTAAGCAGGCCCGCGCAGATACGCACGGTTTCCAGAAGATTGTAGAGAACTCTTGCCAGACGGGGCTTATTTTCCTCACTCTTTGCCAATACCCACGGTGCATTCTCGTCGATATACTTGTTGGCACGGGAAATGACCTTGAAGATCTCGCTGAGGGCATTCTGGAATGCATAATGCTCCATCTGCTCCTCATAGCGGTCACGCAGAGTAGAAACCATGGTCACCAATTCGGTATCCAGTTCCGGATTTTCGACCTGCTCACTGGGCAGATGCTCACCGAAATACTTCTGTGCCATAGCTACGGTACGGCTGACCAGATTGCCCAGATCATTTGCAAGATCCGTGTTGATGGTAGAAATCAGGAGCTCATTGGTGAAATTGCCGTCAGAACCAAAGGGGAATGTCCGCAGCAGGAAGAACCGGAGGGCATCCACACCAAAATGCTCTGCAAGCACATAGGGATCGACCACATTCCCCCGGGATTTGGACATCTTCTCGCCTTTGAAGTTCAGCCAGCCGTGACCGTATACCTTCTTGGGCAGCGGCAGATCCAGACTCATCAGCATTGCAGGCCAGATGATGGAATGGAAACGGACGATCTCCTTGCCTACGAAGTGGACATCCGCCGGCCAGAAGTCATTCAGATCATCATATTTGTCATTTTCAAAGCCCAGCGCGGTCATGTAATTGAACAGCGCATCGATCCACACATACACCACATGACCGGGATCGAAGTCCACCGGCACGCCCCAAGTAAAACTGGTGCGGGATACGCACAGATCCTCAAGACCGGGCTTGATGAAGTTGTTGACCATCTCGTTCACACGGCTTCTGGGCTCCAGATAGTCGGTATTTTCCAGCAGATCCTGAATGCGGTCTGCATACTTGGAAAGGCGGAAGAAATAAGCCTCTTCCTCTGCATCCTGAACATCACGGCCGCAGTCGGGGCACTTGCCGTCCTTCAGCTGGCTCTCTGTCCAGAAGGACTCACAAGGCTTGCAGTACTTACCCTTATAAGTACCCTTGTAGATATCGCCGTTTTCATACATCTTCTTGAAGATCTTCTGAATGGCTGCCACATGGTAATCGTCGGTGGTGCGGATAAAGCGGTCATAGGAGATGTTCATCAATTTCCACAGATCCAGTACACCCCGATCCCCCAGAACGATATTATCCACAAACTGCTGCGGTGTCACACCTGATTCCTTTGCCTTGTCCTCGATCTTCTGACCGTGTTCGTCGGTTCCGGTCAGAAATTTGACATTGTAGCCCTGCAGACGCTTGAACCGGGCCATTGCATCCGTTGCGACGGTGCAGTAGCTGTGACCGATGTGCAGCTTGGCAGAGGGGTAGTAGATGGGGGTCGTGATATAATAATTCCCTTTACATTTTTCACACATATAAATCTTCCTCCTAAAAAAGAAAATCGCCCTTGAATTACTCAAGGGCGACAGAATTGACGCGGTACCACCTTGTTTCGTATCCGGATCGGATACCTCTCAGCGCAGTTACGGGCGCACCCGGACAGGCCTACCTATCGGCCAGTCGGCTCCAAGACCATGTTCACCGTGTCCCTGCGTCCCCCTTCACAGCTGCCGGGGTTCTCTGTCCGCATTTGCAAGGCTACTCTTCTCTTCACTGCCTTTTTGTGGAATTGTAGGACTATTATAGACTGTTTTTATCTGATTTGTCAACCACAATTTCCGCTGTTTGACACAATGCCGACGATTGCCGCATCCACCGGACATTCTGCCGCCGCAAGATGTGCCGCTGCCCCCTGGCATATCAGCACCAGATCCTGAGCTTTTGCCCCGACAAGATCCAATGCCACAAGAGCTGCATCATCCGTTCTCACTTGAGTCCAATGCAGTTTTTCTGCGTTTTGAAGTGCAGTACTCAGAGATACGCTGCCCAAAACCCTACCTATGATCATACTCATCCCCTCCTTTCTTCCATATTTTGTCCAGTCTATACGCCACTATGATAGTAAAAACTGTCAAATTCCCCACCCGATTTATATGTATATTTTACACAAAGCAAACATAAAAAATTATTGCTTTTATGTGCATTCATGTGTAAAATGAAAGCAGATCGGAATATCGATCCATAAATTTTACGGAGGGAATTATCATGCGTAAAAAACTATCGATTGCATTGGTCATGGTAATGCTAGTGGCACTGCTTGTCCCCGGTGTAATGGCTGACGAGCCAAAATCCGACGATATCGTCATTCTTTACACCAATGATGTGCACAGCTATATCGATGGCCCGCTGAGCTATGATGTCCTTGCAGATGTCAAGGACCAGTTGGAGGACAAGTACGAAAATGTGCTGCTGGTAGATGCCGGTGACCATGCACAGGGAACTGCCTTCGGCTCTCTGGACAAGGGCAGGCATGTCATTGAACTCATGAATGCCACCGAATACGATCTTGCAACCCTTGGCAATCACGAATTTGACTATGGCATGGATGGCTGTGTTGCTCTGCGGGAATGGGCAGACTTCCCCTATGTCGACTGCAACTTCTACAACGAAAAAGATGGCGTGAAGGGCGACAATGTTCTTGACAGCTACAAGATTTTCGACTGCGGCAAAGAGAAGGTCGCATTCATCGGTGTGCTGACCCCCGAGTCCTTCACCAAATCCACTCCTGCCTACTTCCAGGATGAAAACGGAAAATACATCTACGGCATTGCCGGCGGCGAAGACGGAGCTGAGCTGTACGCATCCGTGCAGAAGGCCATCGACGAGGCAAAGGCCGAGGGCGCAACCAAGATCATCGGTCTGGGTCATATGGGTGTCGATCCCTCTTCCGAGCCTTGGACAAGCACCTCAACCATCGCAAACACCTCCGGACTGGATGCATTTATCGACGGTCACTCCCATTCTCTGGTCAAGAACAACATCGTAAAAGACAAGGATGGTCGTCCTGTTGTTCAGAGTCAGACCGGCTCCTACTTTGAGAATATCGGCATCATGATCATCCATACCGATGGTTCCATCGATACGGATTTCATCACCGCCAACCCCATCACCGAGCCTGTCCTTGACGAAAACGGCCAGCCCAAGAAGGATGACAAGGGCAAGGAGGTTACGCAGATCATCGGATATGATCTGGTGTCCGATCTGTTTGAAGGTGAATATGACCCTGATGATGATGTCAAGGCTCTGAAGGATGAATGGATCAACGAGGTTCAGGATCAGCTGGGCGTCGTCATCGGCTCCACCGATCTGACACTTGATAACTTTGACGGCGAAACCCGTCTGGTACGCAGTCAGGAAACCAACACCGGTGACTTCTGCGCCGATGCCCTGTACTATCTCTTTGACAGCAAGAATATGGATGTGGATCTGGCAGTCATGAACGGCGGCGGCATCCGGAATAAGGCCGTGACCGGTGATATCACCTATCTGGCCTGCAAGAGCATCCATACCTTCGGAAATGTCGCCTGCCTGCAAACCGTTACCGGTCAGCAGATCCTGGACGCACTGGAATGGGGCGCTCGTACCGCCGGATCCGGCGAAGAGTGCGGCGGTTTCCTGCATGTTTCCGGTCTGACCTACAAGATCGACGGCGAATGGCCGGATACCACCCAGAAGGACGAAAAGGGCGTCTGGATCGGTCAGCCTACCGGCGGCTATCGCGTGCATGATGTTAAGATCTACAACAAGGAAACCAATACTTGGGATGATCTGGATCTGAATGCCAAGTATAACATGGCAGGCTACAACTATACGCTCAGAGATCTGGGTGATGGTTTCAGCATGTTCGAAGGTGCCGTGAATGTTCTGGATTATGTCATGGAAGATTACATGGTGCTTGCAAACTATGTGCAGGCTTTCCCCAACGGTGTTGTGGAGGCATCCAATTCTCCCCTGACAGCAAAGTATCCCGGTCTGACCACAGATTACGGAACACTGAACGGCAGCGGCAGAATCGTCATGGAAAAAGCCGTCCGTGATCCGGCTCCCACAACTGCTACCGAAACACCTACCGAAACAGCACCCACTGCAACTGAATCCGCTCCCGCTGCTGAACATACCGGCAGCAGCATCAGCACCGGTGCGATCGTAACCATCGTTGTTGTGATCATCCTTGGTGCAGTGATTGTTGTAGTCGTCACCAAGAAGAAAAAGTAACAGCTCTTTACACTTTTGAATTTCCGTCTGCCCCCTGCTGCTCACACAGCAGGGGGCTTTTGCGTGATTTTCCGGATGCGTTCTCCACTCCGCTTTTTGCTATTATAAACAGTATGACTCTATGAACATCACATTATCACAAATCCATTATCGACTATTTCTCCATGCTATGGTATAATATACGAGATTTATGGAAAGGAGGCATTGCCTTTTGAACGCCGAATACAAACCTCAAAAGAAACAGCCTCTGTGCGTTGGGCTGCTCGCCCATGTAGATGCAGGAAAAACCACCCTTTCTGAGGCAATGCTGTACGCCACAGGTATGCGTCGGCAGCTGGGTCGTGTCGATCACAAGAATTCATTTCTTGACACCCATGCTCTTGAGCGGCAGCGAGGTATTACCATCTTCTCAAAACTTGCACGGATGGAAACACCCCATTTCGATCTGACCCTGGTGGACACCCCGGGTCATGTGGATTTTTCCGCAGAGGCGGAACGAACCATGCCGATCCTCGACTGCGCGATCCTCCTGATCAATGGATCAGACGGTGTGCAGGCTCATACACTGACCCTTTGGGAGCTGTTGGAGCGTTATCAGATCCCAACTTTCCTGTTCGTCAACAAGATGGATCTGCTGGGTACAGAGAAAGACTTGCTCCTTGCACAGCTGCAGCAGCGCCTTTCCCACAATATCATCGATTTCGGCGCTGACCCTCAAATCATTGCAGAGGGCTGCGCAGTGTGTGATGACTCCGCACTTGAGCAATATCTGGAGCA
>JARHYV010000325.1 GCA_029258495.1 Faecousia sp.
TTTCTGTGTTTGGTACAGCGGTAGCGTTGGTTATGCTTGTATGCATGCTGGTCGGTATTTTCCAACTGACCGACACAAACCGTGAGATTGCCAGAACCCAGAGCACAATCAGTGCACTTAAGGCAGAGAATACTCGTTTGCAGCTGGAATACCAAGAGAGCTATGATCTGGACACTGTAAAGACGGCAGCTGCCAGCATGGGTATGATCCCGAAGGAGCAGGCAAGACGCATCACGATCAAGATTCCGGAGCCGGTGGTCGAAGAAAAAACTACATGGTGGGAAAGTTTTGTGATGGACTTTATGGGACTGTTTGCATAACGACAGGCACTGGTCAATAGAATATGACAGAAGCTGTGATGGGCGGTAAGGTTTGCTTGCTGCCCATCTATGACTATTGTCATAGGGGAGGCCGGTATTGATCATGCATTTCAGAAGAACAAGAAAAGATACCTACCGCCGCATCCGGGCCGATTCCGGTCAGCAGCGCCGGATGAAGATCGTCATGGCGGTGCTTGGTGCGGCGGCTTTTTTGCCTGTCATATTTCAGCTGTTTTCGCTGATGGTGACCCACTACGATACATATTCGGCACTGGCACTGAACAATCAGTCCAGATCTACGGCGATCACGCCGGAACGAGGGGAAATCTATGACCGGAACATGAATGTTCTGGCCTCATCCAAGACAGTGGAAAATGTCTATATCGACCCGAGGGAACTCCACCAGACCCATGCAGATATCGAGTCTATGGCACAGAATTTGGGAGAAATTCTGGACATCCCTCCCGATAAGATCCTGAAACTGGCCAAAGATCGATCCCGAAGGTATCATCTCATCAAGGATCGGATCGAAGAGGAGCTTGCATCTCAGGTGCGGGCTTATATCAATGAAACGGGGATCTGCGGCATTCATCTGGAGCCGAACACCCAGAGGTATTATCCGTATCATCAGCTTGCATCTCAGGTGATCGGCTTTACCAATGCATCCAATGACGGTGCCGAAGGGATCGAGGCCAGTTATGACAAATATCTGGCAGGCAAATCCGGCAGAGTGGTGACCACCAAGGGAAACAATGAGATGGATATGCCATACAGTGTTGAACGATATCTGAATGGGCAGACTGGGGCAAGCGTTGTGACCACTCTGGATATGACGGTTCAGGCGTGCCTGGAAAGCCAGATGCAGCAGGCCATTGATCGATATGATGTCAAAAACGGTGCATTTGGTATGGTGATGGATGTAAAAACCGGAGAGATCGTTGCAATGGCGACCCTTGGCGGATATGACCCCAATCACTATCTGGAGATCGGGGATCCGGAGCTTGCACAGGAGATCGAGTCCCTTCGTCTGGACTATCTGCACCACCCGCAGGACTCGGATGAATTTTTGCAGGGAAAGGCGGATTATCGCCAGAAACTGGTGGATGCACGGCTGAAACAATGGCGCAACCGATGTCTGTCGGATGGCTATGAACCGGGGTCAACCTTCAAAACGATCACACTGGCAGCTGCCATCGACTGCGGCGCTGTGGATCTGAATACACGGTTTTTCTGCTCCGGGTCGGAGCAGATCCCGGGCAGGTCACAGCTGCTGCACTGCTGGCGTTCCAGAGGACACGGCTCCCAGACCACGGCTCAGGCACTTCAGAATTCCTGCAATCTGGCTTTTGCCCACATTGGACTAAAGCTTGGCGGAGAGCGATTTTATGAATATGTAAAGAATTTCGGGATCTTGGAAAAGACCGGGATCGACTTGGCCGGCGAAAGCAGCGGTGTCTTTTTCAGCAAGGAGCTGGTCACGGATACGGACAAATGGGGGACATCCTCGCTGACCTCCGGCTCCTTTGGACAGACCTTCAAGCTGACTCCGTTACAGCTGGTTCGTGCCATTGCGGCGGTCGTGAATGGGGGATATCTGATGGAGCCGTACATTGTATCAGAGGTGGTGGATGCGCAGGGAAAGACCCTGCTTGCACAGGAGCCCACGGTGATCCGTCAGGTGATCTCAGAAGAAACCTCTGCGACAATGCGGGAGATGATCGAGTCGGTTGTAACGGAAGGAACTGCCAAAAATGCAACTGTATTGGGATACAGAATAGGCGGAAAGACCGGAACAAGCGAAAAAATTGACATTTTTGATGAGAATGGGCAGCGAGTCCAGGATAAAATCGTTTCATTTGTGGGGATTGCGCCAATGGACAATCCGCGGTATATTATACTGGTAGCATTAGACACACCTTCCAGAGAAACTGGGATCTATATTTCGGGCGGTGTTATGGCTGCACCGACGGTCGGCGCAGTGATGGCAGATATCCTGCCGTACCTTCAGGTTGAGAAGGTCTATGACCTGACAGACCCTTCCGGCAAGGATGTGGGTGTGCCGGATCTGGCAGGATTGACGCAGGAGGAAGCGGCAGCTGCACTGAAGGACTCTTCGCTTGATGTAATGTTTGTCGGTGAAGGTGAGGCTGTGACCGACCAACTGCCGGCGGCAGGATATGCGATCCCTGGCGGAAGTCAGATCATAGCGTATCTGGGGCAGTCGCTGCCGGAAGATCTGATCCGGATCCCGGATTTTCGCGGCATGAACCTCAGGCAGTCTGAGGAGGCAGCGGCAGATGCCGGCGTGTATCTTCAGCTTGAAGGAAATCCGGATATGACACTGCCCCTTCAGGTGCTGACTCAGCAGCCTGAGCCGGATGCTCAGGCGGAAAGAGGAAGTGTCGTCCGAATACAATTTACTGATCCAT
>JARHYV010000318.1 GCA_029258495.1 Faecousia sp.
TCGCACCCTTGCCACCCAGGAGTTCTCGCATGGAGCCGTCGCCTTCGGTAAATAGGTAAACATACTTGTGAGCCATAACTAGGATACCCCTTTCACAATACAGGTGTTTATTTCACCATAAAATTTACATTTTTGGACTAAGACAGTATATCATGCTTTTGGTGAAAATGCAAATAGTATTTGTATTTGCATGAGTAAAATTGTTCATATAGCACAAAAATGAGGGCGGTGTTTTTTGCAGATGGTCTGGTCATGGGGACAAAAAAACCGCCCGAAGGCGGTTCTTTTACAGACGATACAGTTTTTTCCCGTTTTCTGTGGTGATCTTCTCGACCTCTGCGACGGATATTCCACGGATCTCCGCCAGACGCTCTGCCATTCGGAAAAGCCTGCCGGGATCGTTGCGCTTTCCCCGAAACGGCTCCGGGGACATGTAGGGGCAGTCGGTTTCCAGAACGATGCGCTCAAGGGGAATGGAGGATGCGACCTCCACAGCCCTGCGGGCATTTTTGAAGGTCAGGACTCCGGTAAAGCCGATGTAGTACCCCCTGCGGATCAAAGCCTTTGCCATCTCGGCGGAGCCGGAATAACAGTGGAACACTCCGGTGACATCCGGAAACTCCTCGATGATGGACATGCCGTCCTCGTGAGCCTCCCGCTCGTGGATGATCACAGGCAGCTCCATCTGCCGTGCCAGCTCCATCTGCATCCGGAAGGCTTTCTTCTGGATCTCTCTGGGGATATCCTCGTAGTGATAATCCAGACCGATCTCGCCGATTGCTTTTACCTTCGGGTTTTGCAGGCACATATTGCGGTATGTTTCGATCAGCTCCTCGTTTACAAGATCGGCAGCATCCGGATGGGAGCCGACGGCTGCATAGATGAAATCGTATTGCTCTGCCAGCTTGATGGCATCGGCTGAGGATTGCAGATCGCACCCGGGATTCATAACAAGGTGGATTCCGGTCTGGGGAAGACCTGCAATGAGTTCGTGACGGTCTGCATCGAATGCGTCGGCATTCAGATGGGCGTGGGTATCAAAGAGCATGGTTTGCCTCCTGTTGAATGATTGCGACCAGACAACCGTCGCGGATGCGGATCCGGGGGTCATCGGGGGAAAAATCGGTGTGATTGGGGTATCCGCAAAGCCCGGTTCCGGTGTATTTGACCTGAGCCTCCTTCAGTACCCAAAAACGCAGCAGAGTTTCCCGGGGATCGGAGCAGTGTACAAATCGCTCATATTCCGTGGGAGAGAGGATCTTTTCAGCCAGACGAAGGGAGATGTTTCGGTCTAGCTCCTCGGCATCGATCCCAACGGGGGAGTCGGAAAGGGCGCAGAACACATGACGGGATGTGTGAGAAATGGAAAAATGAAGGGTTCCGGAGGAAAAACAGGGCTTTCCCTGAGGGAGAATAGAGATCTGCGGAAGGGGCTGTCCGGTAAGGCTGCGGTACATCTGCTGTAAAAGGCAGCGGCCTGCCTCGTGACCGGATCTGCCGTTGAGAGGTTGTGATTCAAGGATAAGCAAGCTGGCACCTCCGGATAAAAAAAGAGTCGGTCAGAAGACCGACTCTTGATTTTGCAACAGAATTAACCGTTAGCGCGCATCTGAGCGAAGCACTCGCTGCAGTATACGGGACGGTCGGACTTGGGCTGGAAGGGAACCTTTGCCTCACAGCCGCAGCGTGCGCAGGTAGCGGTGAAGTATTCACGGGGACCACGAGCGTTGTTCTTGCGAGCGTCACGGCAAGCCTTGCAGCGCTGGGGCTCGTTCTGGAAGCCGCGCTCTGCGTAGAATTCCTGCTCACCAGCGGTGAAAACGAATTCACTGCCGCACTCTTTGCAAACTAAAGTCTTGTCTTCGTACATTGATGTTACCTCTCTTCGGTTGAATGTTTGCCCCGTGAAAGAACCATTGGATACTGGTATATAACGCGGAGTATGATATTTGCGAACGGAAATGATCCCGTTTACGCTGAACTTACTCTTGCGCGGCGGGACAACAGAAGAAAGGGTACCGCATCGGCAGTCAAGAGATCGTGACTTTTGCGTCACTGTCAGGATTATACACGCATTATACGGATTTGTCAATCCTATATTCCAAATTTTATGCCACAATGCACAAATTATTCGCGAAAAAAATCCCGATTACAGAGGCATCTGGATCTGCTGCTGACAGGGAAGGTGCAGATGCTCATAGGCAAGTGGGGTAACGCAGCGTCCGCGGGGTGTGCGTGTCAGGAACCCCAGCTGCATCAGATAGGGTTCATAGACATCCTCCAGTGTTACGGCCTCCTCACCGATGGTGGCAGCCAGTGTTTCAAGACCCACAGGGCCGCCGCCGTAATTCTGGATGATCGCCGTAAGCATCCGGCGGTCGATGGAGTCCAGTCCCAGACGGTCAACATCCAGCTGCTCCAGAGCCATGTCGGCGGCCTCCTTGGTGATGACACCGTCGGCGCACACCTGTGCAAAATCCCGGACTCGGCGCAGGAAACGGTTGGCGATACGGGGGGTGCCGCGGCTGCGGGATGCAATCTCATAGGCACCCTGAGGATCGATCTCCATGCCCAGAATGGTGGCGCTGCGGGTGACGATCCTTGCAAGCTCCTCTGAAGAATAAAGCTCCAGACGCAGGCTGACGCCGAACCGATCCCGAAGGGGAGCCGAGAGCTGTCCGGCTCTGGTGGTGGCACCTACCAGTGTGAAATGGGGCAGATCCAGCCGGATGGAGTTGGCACTTGGCCCTTTGCCCACAATAATATCAATGGCAAAATCCTCCATGGCGGGATAGAGGATCTCTTCGACCACTCGGTTCAGCCGGTGGATCTCGTCGATGAACAGGACATCGCCTGGGTTCAGGTTGGTGAGCAGTGCAGCAAGATCTCCGGGCTTTTCGATGGCAGGGCCGGATGTGACCCGGATGCCGGCACCCATTTCACTGGCGATGATATTGGCGAGGGTGGTCTTGCCCAGACCCGGAGGGCCGTACAGCAGGGTGTGATCCAAAGACTCTCCTCTGCGGCGGGCAGCCTCCAGATAGATGGAAAGATTGGCCTTTGCCTTTTCCTGTCCGGTGTAGTCTGCCAGAAATTTGGGGCGCAGTCCCACCTCTGCCGTGTCGGTGGAAAGCTGTGTGGGGGTTATGATGGGAGCCTCCAGCTCCTCGGAAAACTCTAAACTCATGGGAACCTCCAAGGTTGCGGATTAGGATGTGAACGGACAGGGATCATCCCTTGATGACCATGGCACGCAGTGCGTAGCGCACCATCTCTTCGGTAGTGGCAGAGGGCGGACAGCCCTTCAGAGCGGTGGAGATCTCCGCGGCGGAATATCCCAGCTCCTGCAATGCGGCGGATGCCAGAGCGGTGCTGCTGCCGGCAGCCGGAGCGGCATCGGCTTTGACTCCGGTGAAATCCAGAGTCATATCGGAGCCGCCGACCTTGTCCTTCAGCTCCAGAATGATGCGCTGTGCGATCTTTTTGCCCACACCCTGAGCGGCTGTGAGCAGCTTTTCGTCGCCGGTCATGACCGCCAGCGTGAAGTTTTGGGGGCCTCCGGCGGAAAGAATGGCTAGGGCTGCCTTGGGGCCGACACCCGTAACGGAGGTCAGCAGCTCATAGCAGTGCTGCTCCTCTCTGGTGGAAAAACCGAACAGCTCATGGGCATCTTCGCGGATGGACTCGCAGACATAGAGCCTTGCCTGCTGATTCAGCTTGAGCTGAGCGGCGGTGAATGCAGTGATGCGGCAGCCGTAGCCTACACCGCCGCACTCGATCACGGCGAGCCCCGGCTCCAATATGGTGACAGGGCCTGTAACATAATAGATCATGGGGATTCCTCCATGGGATCAGGTTTGGATTCGGGAAAGCAGGGAAGTACTGGATCTTGCGTGGCACAGGGCAATGGCAATGGCATCGGCAGCGTCGTCCGGCTTGGGCAGACGCTCCAGACGGAGGATCCGCTTGGTCATGTCCTGCACCTGATGCTTGGTTGCATTGCCGTAGCCCACAACGGATTGCTTGACCTGCATGGGCTTGTAGGAAAATACGGGAACTCCTGCCTGACGGATCGCCAGCAGGATGACGCCGCGGCTTTGGGCGACGCCGATGCCTGTGGTGACATTCTGCCCGAAGAAAAGCTCCTCGATGGCGACGGCATCGGGCTTGGCAAGCTCCAAAAGCTGCCTCATATCTTCATAGATCATTTCCAGCCGTGCAGAAAAATCTGCGCCCGGCGGCGTGGTGATGGCACCGTAGCGCACAAGGGTGCAGCTGCCCCGGTGTGCCTCGATCAGACCGAAACCGGTGATGCCATACCCGGGGTCAATGCCCAGAATTCTCATAAATGGGTTCACCTCGCTGAACATTGTAGCACATTTGTTTTGTTTTTCCTAGGGGAGATTCTGAAAAAAGATGACCGGAAATGCAAAAATCCCCATCAGGGGGATTTACATTTGCTGCGCAATGGTGTAAGATAGCGGCGAACAGAGTAGGATATTCCGCGTGAAGTGCCGCCAAAATGGGGAGTTGTCTGGTGGACGAAGGGCTCTGCCCGCGATGGAGCATCCGCACCCGCTGTTGCATATTGGTGGACAACCTCCTGTATGTAGCAACGATACTCGGCTGGGGAATGGAACCGGACTTGTTTCGCATCCGTCTACTCCACTGGTATTTTTTCTGCTATATCGTAACTCCCCGACGGCTTTGGCTGTTTGGGGATTTTTTTGCGGAAAAATGGCAGCAGGACTGAGCTGACGATCCGGCGCTATACCCGAATTTTAGGAGGTAGTTTCATGACACACAAACAAAAATCGACCAGACTCTATGCCCACCCGTTCAGCAAAAGCTACTGGCGGGACGCAGCCGCAGAATTGAAGGACACCCATATGCTGGTGATCGCGGCGCTGATGATCGCCCTTCGTGTTGCGATGAAGGGACTTGCCATCCCCCTTGCGCCGAACCTGATGATCAACACCGGGTTCTTTGTCAATGCATTGGGCGCAATGATCTATGGGCCGGTGGTGGCGATCATCGGTGCAGCCATCTCGGACACCATCGGCTGCATGCTGTTTTCTCAGGGGCCGTATTTTTTCCCATTCATTTTCATTGAGATCGCAAGCAGCCTGTTTTTTGCGCTGTTCCTGTACCGCTCCAAGGTGAGCACCACCCGGATCGTGCTCAGCCGTTTCTGCGTGAACTTTTTCGTGAACATCGTGTTTAATATGCCGATCATGGCACTGTTCTATCGTTATATATTGGGCAAGGATTACACATGGCTGCAGCTGCCGGCCATCGCCAAGAATTTGTGCCTGTTCCCGGTAGAGGCAATGCTTTTGGTGCTTTTCATGTCGGTGATGGTGCCTGTGGTGCACCGGATGCACCTGATCTATTCCTCCGGCGAGGAGCTGAAACTCACCAAGAAACTTGCTTTGGGGCTGTGCGGACTGTTTGTGGCATCCACGGTGATCACCGGCGGATACCTTGCATACAACTATAATACTTCCAATCAGGCAAGCTGGCTGGATGCGGCCGAAAAGCAGCAGCTCAACACGGCACTGACCGAGCAGGCCCGGCAGCAGGGGCTGGTGAAGGAAGATCAGGTGTGCATCATCAAAAACATCAGCAAGAAACTGGGTCAGGAGCAGGTGAATGTTACATTTAATGTATACGATGTGGCACAGGAGGGCAATCTTGAGCAGGTGATGAAATACCGCAGCACGGATGCCAAGAAGGACAATACCCTCACCGAGGCAGGCGGCGGCAGCGCCCAGACCGTGAAGAGCGATCTTGCGGCGGTGACGGCGGTTGCTCTGGATCCGGCGCAATAACATACGAGGAAAGCACACCGCATGATGCGGTGTGCTTTTTCTTGATAAAGGGGGGGTTGCTGTGGTAAAATACCGAAAAAGACACAGCACAAGGAGGCAAGCCATGTTTGAAGGATTTTCCCCGGAAACGGTGGATTTTTTATGGGGCATTCGCCTGAACAACGATCGGGATTGGTTCCAGTCCCATAAGAAGGAGTATACGACCCATCTGTATGAGCCGATGAAGGCTCTGGGGCAGGAACTGGCAGAGTCGTTTTTGGATCAGCCGGGGATGGTGGTGAAGGTGAGCAGGATCTATCGGGATGCTCGCCTGCATCATCCGCTGCCGTACAAGGAAAGCCTGTGGATCTGCATCCGCCGGGATGTGAAGTGGTGGATGGAAAGTCCCTGCCAGTTCTTTGAGATCACTCCGGACGGGGTCAGCTACGGCATGTCCTTCTGGAAACCCAAGGCAGCGATGATGGAGCAGTTCCGCAGAACCATTGCCCGTGAGCCGGAGCATTTTCTGGAGCTGATCCGGGATGCTCAGCAGAATACGGGGATCCCGGTTACGGCAGGGCAGTATAAGCGTGCGAAACCCTGTGACGATCCCAGAATAGAGCCGTTTTTCCAGTGGAAGGACAGGATCTCCTGCGTTGCGGAGGAGCCGTTCGGGCCGGAAACCTTTGGCCCGGAGCTTGCGCAGCG
>JARHYV010000178.1 GCA_029258495.1 Faecousia sp.
TATTACAACTTTTGTCTTCTATATAATACCATCAAAAAACGCATTTGTAAAGCTGAGATTTTCAATTATACGACGGATTCATATGATACAAAAGCGTCGATTTGGTGCAAAATTGCCAAATGTTCCATAAGAAAGGCGCTTGGAGGGATTGCGTTTTCCCGGCAGGTAGGGTATGATGTAGAAAAAGCTTGATTTGGAGGGATTGGTTTGATTTGCAGCATTTCCACCCTGGCGATCACGGG
This sequence comes from Faecousia sp., assembly GCA_029258495.1. GTDB lineage: Bacteria > Bacillota > Clostridia > Oscillospirales > Oscillospiraceae > Faecousia. Next base: position 243 of record JARHYV010000178.1, read on the forward strand.
GATCCGGGGAACAGCTGTGATGGCGGAGTGTTATATTTCCAATGGACTACCTGGATTTGATATCGTGGGTCTGCCGGATGCGGCGGTGAAGGAAGCAAGAGAGCGTGTCCGCGCGGCGGCAAAGATGAGTGGTTTCACATTTCCCGTCAGCCGTATTACGGTAAATCTGGCGCCTGCCGATGTGAAAAAGGCAGGCTCTCAGTATGACTTGCCTATTGCCTTGAGTATATTGTGCGCTGCCGGTGCAATAAAACGGCCGTCCAGAAAGACTGCGTTCCTTGGGGAACTGGGACTGGATGGTTCACTTCGTCCGATACACGGCGTATTACCTATGGCATTGGCTGCAAAGCGTGAAGGCATCGAAAATCTCTTCGTTCCGGCAGAAAATGCAGCAGAGGCGACCCTTGCAAGAGGGCCGCATATTTATGGGGTCGAGAATATCCGACAGGTCGCAGACCTGCTGAACGGGGAAACAAAAATGGAGCCGGCGGAGGAGTGGCATCCCTCTGAGCAGCATGAGCAGGTGCTTGATTTTGCGGATGTTCTGGGACAGGAAAATGTGAAAAGAGCACTGGAGGTTGCCGCGGCAGGCAGCCACAATGTGCTGCTCATCGGCCCTCCGGGGTCCGGAAAGAGCATGCTTGCAAAACGCCTGCCCTCTATTATGCCCCAAATGACCCGGGAAGAATCATTGGAAGTGAGCCAGATCTATTCGGTGATGGGAATGCTGTCGGCAAAGGAACCGCTGGTCACAACGCGCCCTTTCCGGTCGCCGCACCATACGATCTCCAATGCGGGTCTTGCCGGCGGCGGCAGCAATCCGAAACCGGGTGAAATCTCTCTTGCGCATATGGGTGTGCTGTTTTTGGACGAACTGCCGGAATTTCACAAGGATACCTTGGATCTGATGCGTCAGCCCCTTGAGGACGGACGGGTGACCATCTCTAGGGCATCCGGAGCAGTGAG
>JARHYV010000007.1 GCA_029258495.1 Faecousia sp.
ACTGACCCGTGTGGTCACGGCTCCGGGATTGTGGATGCAGAATTTTACAACAAATGAGCCGGACGATGATATGATCGAAGTGGCAATCGCAGCAGTAAATGCGGTGCTGCCGGAAAAGGAAGGTAGCGACGCGTGGTAAAGAAATACTCAGATTTATATTTGGATGCCCGGAGAGCATTTCTCACAATGGAGGATGATCAGCGGCAGGCAGGGATGCTTGCACGGCAGCTTTTGCAGCATGTTTCCGGGAAAACACAGGAAGAATTGATCGCAGACGGTGATAAATATGCGGTTGACTCTGTGGTAGAGGAGATGGCGGCTGCATCGGAGCGGATCCTGAGCGGAGAGCCTCTTGCGTATGTACTTGGGGAATGGGATTTCTACGGGCTGAATTTGGTGGTGACCAAGGATGTTCTGATCCCAAGAGATGACACCTGTGCGTTAGCGGAGATCGCCATTCGGCAGGCAATGTTCTTGGATGAAGCCCCCCGTATTCTGGATCTATGCACAGGGTCAGGCTGTATTGGACTTGCGCTTGCTACGCGGGTCAAGGATGCCAAGGTAACGCTTGCGGATCTGTCAAGACAAGCGCTGATGGTTGCAAAAAAGAATGCAGCCAATCACCATTTATCCGGAAGGGTTTCCTGCGTTCAGGTGGATGCGATGAAGGAACCGCCTGCGTTTTTGGGAAAATTCGATATGATCGTATCCAATCCACCGTATATCACCAGTATGGAAATGGAACAGCTGGATGACAGCGTAAAAAACTTTGAACCGCATATGGCTCTATGGGGTGGTACGGACGGACTGGACTTTTATCGGGCGATCACGAAAAATTTTCGCAGCTGTCTGAAGCCCGGTGGTTACCTGTGCTTTGAATTTGGCATGGGGCAGGGGGATGATGTGTGTCGGATCCTGACACAGCAGGGCTTTACGGTTCGTCAGAGAGTCAAGGACTATAATGATAGAGAACGGGCATGCATTGCCCAGTATTGCAGGGAGGATATTTAATCATGGCAAAGAAAACCGGAGCTTACGAGGCACCTACACCGGCAAGCGATAAGAAAAAAGCGTTGGAAACAGCGCTTTCTCAGATCGAGAAAAGCTTTGGCAAGGGTGCTGTTATGCGTCTGGGGGACAGACCCGAGATGAATGTGGAAGCCATTCCCACAGGCTCGCTGGCCTTGGATGCAGCGTTGGGAATTGGCGGTGTGCCTAAGGGCAGAATTATAGAGATCTACGGCCCGGAATCCTCTGGTAAGACGACTCTGGCTCTGCATATTCTGGCAGAAACCCAGAAACAAGGCGGCGAAGTTGCATTTGTGGATGCCGAGCATGCACTGGATCCTGTTTATGCAGCAGCTTTGGGAGTGGATACGGACAATATGCTGGTATCCCAGCCGGATACCGGTGAACAGGCACTGGAAATCACAGATGCGCTGGTTCGCAGCGGTGCCGTGGATGCAGTGGTCGTGGACTCGGTTGCTGCACTGACGCCCAGAGCAGAAATCGAAGGTGAAATGGGTGATACCTTTGTTGGTTTGCAGGCAAGACTGATGTCTCAGGCTCTGCGGAAACTGGCAGGTACCATTGCAAAGACCAACTGTGTTGTCATTTTCATCAACCAGCTGCGTATGAAGATCGGCGTGATGTACGGCAATCCCGAAACCACCACAGGCGGCAATGCGCTGAAATTCTATTCCTCTGTCCGTTTGGATGTGCGCCGTGTAGAGTCCATCAAGGAAGGCGGCAATGTCATCGGCAACAAGACCCGCGTCAAGGTGGTCAAGAATAAGGTTGCGCCTCCTTTCCGGGAAGCACACTTTGACATCATGTACGGTCAGGGCATTGCAAAATGGGGTGAGCTGGTGGATCTGGCAGTTCAGCTTGATATCGTGCAGAAGAGCGGCAGCTGGTTCAGCATGGGTGAAGAGCGGATCGGACAGGGCAAGGACTCTGTCAAGGCTTACCTGCAGAACAATCCGGAAATTGCGGAACAGGTCGAGCAGCAGGTTCGGGATAATATGTACAAGCTCATGGGCGGTGCGGCCCGTCCTCAGCCGAAGGTTGCGGAAAAGGCCATTGCCGTAAGCGCCGACGATTTTGACGATGAGGATTGATTCGATTTCGTCCAGTCCTGATCGTGCCGGACGCTTTTTGATCAAATTTCAGTCCGGGGCAGTCATGCGAGTGTATCGCCAGACCATCGAAGATTTCGCGCTGTATCCGGGACTTGAATTGACAGCTGCACAATGGGCAAGCCTTCAGGAAAGCGCAGGTGCGTATTCTGCCAAAATGCGGGCCGTCCGTATTGTTTCAGCAAGCAGCGTGTCACGCAAAACATTGGAACAGCGTTTGGTTCAGAAGGGCGAGGATGCCCGTCAGGCCAAAGAAGCGGTGGAATGGATGGAAAATCTCAATCTGCTGGATGATCGTCAGACTGCCGCACAGATCGTATCCCGATGCATTTCAAAAGGATACGGAGCAAGTCGTGCCAAGCAGGCACTTTATGAAAAACAGATCCCCAAGGAGCTCTGGGAGGAAGCGTTGGAAGACTATCCTGATCAATCAGAATATATTCTGAAATTTCTCCGCAGTAAACTTCCTTGCGATGCAGACGCGCGTCAAACAAAGCGTGCCGTGGATGCGCTGATGCGCCGTGGGCACAGCTATGGTGTGATACGGCGTGTCTTGGAGCAGATGGGGACAGATACAGAAGAATTTCCGGAGGAAAACTCATGGCTAAAATAGGTTTTATTTCACTGGGGTGTGCTAAAAATCAGGTAGACTGCGAACGGATGATGTATCGCGTTCAGGAGGCAGGACACACGGTTCAGCCTGATATTGTAGACAGCGATGTTGTGGTGATCAACACATGCGGTTTTATCGATTCGGCAAAGACCGAGGCAATCGACAACATTTTACAGACCGCTGCGCTGAAGGAGAATGGTCTTGTGGGCAAGATCCTGGTTACAGGGTGTCTGTCGCAGCGTTACCAGCAGGAGATCATGGACGAGATGCCTGAGGTGGATGGCGTACTGGGAACCGGTAGCTATACCCACATCGTGGATGCCATCGAGGCGCTGATGCGTGGAGAAACGGTATTCGACTTTGGGGATATTGACGCTCCCGAGGTGGAAACCGGCCGCATCCTGACCACTCCGGAGCATTATGCTTTCCTGAAAATCGCCGAAGGCTGTGACAACAAATGTGCTTATTGCGTGATCCCGTCCCTGCGCGGAAAATTCCGCAGCAGAGGTCTGGATGAAGTGCTCTATGAGGCACGGGTGCTGGCCAGCGAAGGCGTGAAGGAAATGATCGTGGTGGCACAGGATACGAGCCGATACGGTACAGACTGGCCGGAAGGCAAGCGGATGCTGCCCACATTACTCAGAGAGCTATGTAAGATCGACGGCATCCATTGGGTGCGGCTGCACTATGTCTATCCGGATGAGATCGACGATGAACTGATCGATACCATCGCAAATGAGCCCAAGATCCTGAAATATCTGGATATTCCCATTCAGCACTGTAATAATACGATTCTGGAGAAGATGAACCGCCGCGGCAATGGAGAATACCTCCGGTGGCTGCTGCCGGAGCTGCGCAAGAGAATTCCGGGGCTTGTCCTGCGTACAAGCATTATTACGGGACTGCCCGGTGAGGGAGAGGCAGAGTTTATCGAGCTATGCGAGTTCCTGAAGGAGCAGCGGCTTGAGCGTGTCGGTGCATTCCCGTTCTCCCCCCAGGAGGGCAGTGAGGCAGCAATGATGGATTATCCGGATACGGAAGTTGCCCTTCAGCGTGCACAGATCGTTGAGGAGCTTCAGTCGAGAATTATGGATGATTATAATGAGTCCATGATGGGTAAGGTTCTGGAAGTGCTGTGTGATGGCTATGATGAAGAGTCCGGTCAGTACTATGGCCGCAGCTTTGCGGATTCTCCCGATGTAGACGGCAGAGTTTGGATCGCGTCAGAAGAGCCTGTTCGGGACGGACAGTTTGTCATGGTCTGCATTGACGGCAATATAGACGGCGAACTGACCGGTTATATCGTGGAGGACTGATCATATGACAACAGCAAGTAAAATCACCCTGCTTCGGGTGGCGATGATCCCCGTATACATGGTCTTGATGTACCTGAGTGGCGGACAGAGCGGTATGTGGATGTGGATCGGTCTGGCTGTCTTTATTGTGGCAAGTGCTACCGATTTTGTAGACGGCTACATAGCCCGGCATTACAATCAGGTCAGCGATTTCGGTAAATTTCTGGATCCCCTGGCGGACAAGCTGCTGACCATTGCGGCTATGACCATGTTTGTGGAGTGGGGCATGATGCCGGCATGGGCATTGATGATCGTGCTCACAAGAGAGTTTGCCGTGACGGGACTTCGCTTGGTGGCTGTTGGCAACGGAACTGTCATCGCAGCCGGCTGGAGCGGCAAGGTCAAGACAGCAAGCACAATGATCGGGTTGTGTGCCATGATGGCATTCCCGACGATCCGTGTGCTGAATATCGTGGTAACGGCGGTTATCGTCCTGACTACGGTTTACTCCGGTGCAGAGTACTTCGTCAAGAATTGGAGTGCCCTTGGTCTGAATCAGTAACTAGGAAATGCTGCTCTTATGAGCAGCATTTTTATTTGCACAGCATAGAATGAATCGAACTTGACAATAGGCTATGAAAAATGGTAAAATAGGAAAAACTAAATGTGGCTATGATCGGAAAGAGTAGCCCGTGGATCTTGCAGAGAGTCTGGGTCATCGGCTGTAAGCCCAGATAAGGGAAACGGGGGAAAGTGCGTCCGGGAGCTGCGACGAGAGTCCGTTGGCTTACGATACAGCCTTGAGTGATAAATGAGAGTGGAACCGCGATTTTTTTCGCCTCTTGTACCTGTCGGTGCGAGAGGCATTTTCTATTTTAAGGAGGTCTTATGCTTCATGTAAAGGAAACGCTGCAGGCCTACCAGAACAACGACCCGGCTGCCCGGTCAAAACTGGAGATCCTGCTGCTATATAATGGTGTCCATGCCATTTTGTGCTACCGTATCAGCCATTGGCTGTGGGGACACCACCTGTATTTTCTTGCCAGACTGATCAGCCAGATTGCTAAGTGGCTCACAGGCGTCGAAATCCATCCGGCAGCCACCATCGGCAGGAGATTGGTCATTGACCATGGTACGGGAATTGTGATCGGTGCAACCGCGATCGTGGGGAATGACTGCCTGATTTATCAGGGGGTCACCTTGGGCGGTACCGGTGTCATGCACGGGAAAAGACATCCCACACTTGGAAACAATGTGATGGTTGGAAGTGGTGCGAAGGTATTGGGCCCTATCAATATTGGGGATAATTCCCGGGTGGCATCCAATGCGGTGGTACTGAAGGATGTGCCGGATCAATCAACGGTTGTAGGTGTGCCCGGCAGAGTCGTGCGCATCAACGGCGAAAAAACGGATCATGTCCATATACCGGATCCTGTGGCAAAAGAGCTTCAGGCACTCCGAGAACGAATTGAAATACTTGAAAATATGTTAAAGGAGAAATAAAAATGTATCTGTACAACTCATTGTCCCATAAGAAAGAGCTTTTTAAGCCAAATCACGAGAATATTGTAAAAATGTACACCTGCGGCCCCACGGTATACCACTATGCCCATATTGGCAACCTTCGTTCTTACATTATGGAGGATGTTCTGGAAAAGGCACTGCGCTACAGCGGCTACAATGTCAAGCGTGTTATGAACATCACAGATGTGGGTCATCTGGCCTCCGATGCAGATACAGGCGAAGACAAGATGGTCAAGGGTGCAAAGCGTGAGAACAAGTCTGTCATGGACATTGCAAAGTTTTATACGGATGCATTCTTCTCGGATTGCGAAAAGCTGAATATCAAGCGTCCTGATGTGGTAGAGCCGGCAACAAACTGCATTGATGAGTATATCAAGATCGTTTCCAGTCTGATCGATAAGGGGTTTGCTTATTTTGCCGGCGGAAATGTTTACTTTGATACATCCAAGCTGGATCAGTATTATGTGTTCAACGATCACAACGAGGATGATCTGGCGGTGGGCGTCCGGGAAGGCGTGGAAGAAGATCCCAACAAGCGCAACAAAAACGACTTTGTTCTGTGGTTTACCAAATCCAAGTTTGAAGATCAGGCGCTGAAATGGGACTCTCCTTGGGGCGTAGGTTATCCGGGCTGGCATATTGAGTGCTCCGGTATTTCCATCAAGCACTTGGGCGAAGATCTGGATATCCACTGCGGCGGTATTGATAATGCGTTCCCACATCACACCAACGAGATCGCACAGTCGGAGAGCTATCTGGGACACAAGTGGTGCAATTACTGGTTCCATGTCCATCATCTGAACACGGATTCCGGCAAGATGTCCAAGTCTAAGGGGGAATTCCTCACGGTGAGTCTGCTTGAGCAGAAGGGCTACGACCCGATGGTTTATCGCCTGTTCTGCCTGCAGAGCCACTATCGCCGGAATCTTGTATTTTCTTGGGAAAATCTTGATAACGCAGCAGCGGCCTATGAAAAGTTGATCGCCAAAATCGCAGCGCTGAACGGAAATGGTGAAGAGGTAGATCAGACCGTATTTGCTCAGCTGAAGGAGCGGTTCTCTAAGGCTTTGGATGGCGATTTGAACACCTCCGTGGCAGTTACTGCCCTGTATGATGTGCTGAAGGCAAAGACCAATGATGCCACAAAACTGGCAGCATTGGCAGATTTTGATCAGGTGCTCAGTCTGAACCTGCTGTCCGCAGCCGATGTTATCCGCAAGAAACAGGCAGAGGAAGAGGCTGCAAGCGCTGATCCTGAAATCGATGCACTGGTTGCAGCAAGAACCGATGAGAAGAAGGCCAAGAATTTTGCAGAGGCTGACCGTATCCGTGACGAGCTGAAGTCCCGCGGCATCGAGATCATTGATACCCCTCAGGGTGCAAAGTGGAGAAAAGTATGAAATTACTGATTCTGGATGGCAACAGTG
>JARHYV010000138.1 GCA_029258495.1 Faecousia sp.
GAAATGATGCATACAAAAGTGAAAAGACCGGAAGAAAAGCAGTTGCCTCATGTGAAAAAATATGATAGCATGATTCTGTATAAGATGTGGTTATACTGTAAAAGCGGACGAACTGACTGCTTTAGAACCAGAGAAACTGAAAATCATCATACAGAAAACGGATATTAGGCAGGTGTGAGGTAGATGTTCAATATAGCAGTGGTTGAGGACAACGATCAGGATGCGAAAAATCTTATGGATGCGCTGACCCGATATGCATCGAAAAATCAGCTGGAATTCTCCATTACGCGGTATCCTGACGCATTCAAGCTGATCAATGTCTACAAATCAAATTACGATCTGATATTTTTGGATATTGAAATGCCTCATATGTCAGGCATGGAAGCAGCAAAAGCGATCAGGCATATGGATCACGGCGTGACCATCGTGTTCGTGACCAACATGGCGCAGTATGCGGTAGAAGGGTATGCCGTAGAGGCATTTGACTATATCCTGAAACCCATCAATGATTATGCATTCGATCTGAAACTCAAAAGGATCATGACCCATGTGGGCAGTGCCGTGGGAAAGCGGATCGTGATCCGAGTGGATGGTGAAACCATCGGACTCCAGACTCGGATGATCTACTATGTAGAGGCAGATGGGCACTATCTGAACTGGCATACCAGAGATCTGGTGTACCGCTCTCTCGGAACGCTGAAATCCATAGCGCAGCAGCTGCCGGACAGCTACTGTCCCATCAGCCGCTGGCATGTGGTGAATATGCAGTATGTGCGCAGTGTGGTGGGAGACGATATGGTAGTGGAAGGTGAAAAACTCCACATCGGTCGATCTTATAAGCAGAAGTTTTTGCAGGCCTATGCAGAATATATGGTAGGTGGGACATAAATGATGGATGAATTTTTGTTGGTATATTTGCAGAATGTGATGTGTCTTCTGCCCTTCTTTGTTAATTTTCCGAGGAGGAAGTATTTTTTGCTGAGGATCCTTGGAGCCCTTGCTCTGGGAATGGTGTTTGTGCACCTCATCAGCTGTGTGTTCTACACATCTAATCTGCTTGTTTTTATTTATTATGTGATCGAGTTCTGTATGCTCTGGGGAATCTTTCACTTCTGTTTCCAGACCAGCGTGGAGCAGGCACTGTGCTGTGCCAGTGCAGGACGGGCTACGCAGCATCTGATATATCAGGTGCTGCAGCTGATCGGTTTGGCGCTGAACCCGTCAGAATATCTGGCGCCCGATTCGGTATGGTATTTTTCCGGTGCGCTGCTCAGCTATGTGCCATTCAGTGCGCTGATGTATTGGACAGTAGGTCGGAAGATCAGTGTTTCGGACTTTGCCTATGAGAAGGGTGAGATCCGTCGCAGAATGGGCATGCTCAGCGCGATCATGGTTCTGGTGTGCGTGGGAATCACACGCTTTTCTAAAATCAGTACCGAGCACGATGTCTATTCGACCATTGCCGGCAGTCTTTATGCCATTGCCTGCTGCCTGTTGTGCCTGCTTATGCAGTTTGAGCTGAATCGCCGGGCCAAGCTGGCCAAAGAGATGGAAATGGTTCGCATGCTGTGGAAGAAAGAAAGCAAGCAGATGGCAGAGCGGAAGGATACGATCGAGCTCATCAATATGAAGTGCCATGATATCCGCCACAAGCTGGAGGATTTTCATCTGCCCATTACCGATGACGAGCAGAAGGAGATCAAGTCCCTGATCCGCATCTATGACCAGACCTATCATACCGGCAGCCAGACACTGGATGTGCTGCTGGCAGATCGGGCGCTGCTGTGTGAGAAGGATCACATTCAGCTGAGTTTTATGGGCGACGGCAGCTGCCTGAAGTTCCTTACGGAGTCTGACCTATATTCCCTCCTCGGCAATGCGCTGGGCAATGCTATTGAGGCATCCAGAGGAGAAGATGAGGAAAAACGGCAGATCAGTATGATCATCCGCAGCAGCGGCGATCTGGTATCTGTCAGCGTAACCAATTATTACAAAGGTCAGCTGTACTTTGAAGAGGAGCTGCCTGTCACGACCCGTCCGGACATGGAGGGCTATCATGGATATGGTATGAAGAGCATGAGAGCCATCGCTCAAAAATACGGCGGAAGATTGAAGGTCAAGGCGGAACACGGCGTGTTCAATCTGACGATCTGGCTGGTGGACAGCACGCAGGAGCCGGTCTGATCCCTGCGGTCAGAGGCTCCGGGAAAGGGATTTCTGTGTCGAAAGCTCAAAAAGTAGAATGAGTAATTATGCACAAAAATTATAATTATAATTTAGTACACTTAAACAAAAGTAGGGTGGGGTGTACTCCTCTGACAAGAAATGGGTATATATCCATATGTCACTTGTGCAAAATATCTGCATCTTATGCATAAACTGTTGTGTAAACCCGGGATTTGATATAAAATGGCGGGAGTTAGTCGAAGGAGCGGATTTTAGGTCGACTGACAATGCTATTTATATAGAAGGAGCGCTGTTTATGAAAAGAATCATTTCCCTGCTGCTGTCGGCAACGATGGTGGTCTCTGTGGCTGCTGGCTGCGGCATTGCAGACAAGCAGACCTACATCGAAGCCCCTTACACTGCTGCCGATGACAGTGAACTGACCTCTAAGTTCTTGACTCCCGTATTCTACGAGAATGAGAACGGTCCCACCATCGGTGTCACCCTGCTGGGCGTTATTGAGAAGGACGGTAAGTACTACCGCGATCTGGATAACGACCACGAGCTGGATGAGTTCGAGGATTGGAACCTGGATGCTCAGACCCGTGCTGAGGCTCTGGCCAAGGCCATGAGTGTCAATCAGCTGACCCACACTCTGTTCAATGTGATGGCTTATAGCCCCCTGTACACAAAGAAGGATGAGGTCGTTGATGAGAACGGCCAGCCCATCTGGACCAAGCTGTATGCAACTTCTCTGGAGTGGGGTGTAAAAGAGACCCCCGATGTTACCAACATCGAGCTGCTGAACAATGAAGGTTTCCGCACCTTTGTTCTTCGTAACGACCCCGAGACCGAGGTTGCTGTTTGGTTCAACAACGGTCTGGAGCAGTACAGTGAGTATGCTGCCATCAACGGTAACGAAGTGGCAATTCCTTTCTTCTGCTATACAAACCCCATCAAGCATGGCCTGCCTAATTCTGAGGGTATGACCGCTGCTGCTCTCGGCGCCGGCAATGCTGACAAGGTTTTGGAAGATGCTCAGTATGACCGCGTGGTTATGCTGGCAAAGGGTATCGACGGCATTTACGGCCCTCAGGTCGATATTGCAAGTGATCCCCGTTGGTCCCGTAACGCAAGCACCTATGGTGAGCGTGAGGACATGAGTGCTGAGATCGCCCGTAACCTGGTTCTGGGTTATCAGAACGGCGATCAGGGAATGGTTCCCGGCAGCGTCCTGCTGACCATCAAGCACTTCCCCGGCGACGGTTCCAGCTACAACGGTTTTGAGAGCCATTCTGAAACCGGACGCTACCGTGTCTACTCTGTTGAGAATTCTCTGGCTAACTATCAGCTGAAACCCTTCATTGCAGCCTTTGAGGCCGGTGTTGCCGGCGTCATGCCTGGTTACTCTCAGCCCATCGTTGACGAGCGTATTGCTCCTCAGGTGCTGGAGTACAACGGTAAGACCTACGACATCCTCTACGGCGGCCGCGGCAATGCCTTCAACGACGGCATCCTGCAGGGTCTGCTGCGCGGTATTCTGGGCTTTGACGGCCTGATCAACTCCGACTCCCTGAACCCCGGTTGTCAGCAGGGTGTTGAGGATCTGACCAACTACGAGCGTATCGTTTCTTTTGTTAAGTCCGGTAACGACTGCGGTGTTATCAGCTTTAAGGACGGCAAGCCCGTTGAGTATCTGGAAACTGCTCTGGAGCGTAATGAGCTGACCCGTGAGGATCTGGAGCGTTCCGCAGTGAACCGTCTGAAGGTTCAGGTGCAGAGCGGCAATCTGGATAACCCCTACCGCAACATGGATGACAGCGTTGCAGCTGTCAACGATGTGACTCCCAAGGTTCAGGCTCTGGCTCAGGAAATGAACCTGAACTCTGTTGTTCTGATGAAGAACAGCGAGAACACCCTGCCCCTGAAGGATACCACCAAGAAGATCTACATCCATGGCTTTAACCAGAAGGACGATGCCAAGATGGATGGCATGGTCACTGCTCTGGAAACTGCCGGCTTTACCGTGGTTGAGGATTACGCTGAGGCAAATGTTGCTTACCTGCGTGTGACTCCCACCATCGAGGGTACCGGCTCCAGCAAGCTGGCAGTCTTGGATCTGGTTGCAGATGTAGAGACTCCCATTTATGATAAGAATGCCAAGCGTACCGATGAGACTGCAATCGTCACCACCGTTGCAGGCATGGAGGACTTCCAGAAGATCGCTGATGCAGTTCATGCAAACGGCGGTAAGGTCGTTGGCGAGATCAATGCCTCCAACCCCTGGATCCTGGGCAACATGGAGCCCTTCTGTGATGCACTGATCGGCACCTTCGTCAACACTGACGAGTCCATTGCCAAGGTGGTCACCGGTGAGCACAATCCCACCGGCAAGCTGCCTCTGACCATGGTCGCTGATAAGTCCGTCATCGCTCTGGTTGAAACAGATCTGAACGGTGAGGTTTGGGACATCTGCGTATCGCCTAACGATGTTCCCGGCTATGTCAAGGATCAGCACATGAGTGCAGAGGTCCTGGCAAATTCTCCCTCCGGCTCCTATGCATACAAGGATGCTGCTGGCAACCTGTATGTTTCCGGTTTCGGTCTGAGCTATTAATCGTCTTTCAGCTGGATTTTCCGGCTGACCTAAAAGGGGCAGATCCCTGATCTCAGGAATCTGTCCCACATGGTCTAACAACACATATATACATTATTAAAAGGAGAACAAGTTCTATGAAGAAAAAAATCGTTTGCCTCTGCTGCGCACTGAGCCTTTCCATGCTGGCTGCTTGCGGTGCATCCAACGATGCCGACAAGACCACTGAAACAACTGCAGCACCCACTGCTGTCACAGAGACCAAGGCTCCCGCTGAGACCAAGGTTCCTGAAGAAACCAAGGCTCAGGAGACCTCTTTTGAGATCGATCCCAATGCAGCTCCCACCGACCTGTTCCACGGCAGCGCCGTAACAGATCTGGAAGGTCAGTGGAAACTGTCCAAGGTCTTTGCTGACGGTCAGATCAGCGATGCAGCTGCCGATGCTGTCACTCTGGCTGTTAGCCTGTCTCTGGATCCTTCCGAGCTGGTTGATGAGCCTGCATATATCCATAACCAGGTTTACAACCTGATCGGCGATCTGACCTTCGGTCAGGAGAGCGTTCTGAACGAACTGGCTGCTGACGACCTGAAGGGTTATCGCGGTGCTACCAGCTGGTCTGATTTCTCTCAGGGTCAGAAGGGCCAGGAGGGTGAGTTCTACAGCCAGCCCGGTGCTGCAACCATGCGTTTCAAGGATGTCGACGCATACGGCCTGTTCCTGGATCAGGTTGCAGGCGTTTCCGCTGACATCGACACCACTGAGCAGACCCTCATCATCGGTATGAACCATCAGGGCCAGCTGCTGCTGGGTTACAGCGATGAGCACATCGATCGTCCCAACACCGAGGGCGAGTGGGTCTACTGCCTGATTTTCGACAAAGCCTAATCGGAGATTTTACCCTCTTCGTTATCTGATTTTCCCCGGCTGCACAGGGGCATGCTCCTGTGCAGCCATCGAGAGGAGCTTTTTCTAAGAAGACAAATAAGAAGGCATTTGGCTTTTTTGCCACACTCGTTTCCGCTGTTCTCGCTGTTGTTTCTGCGATCTGCTACGGCGTGTATTTTAAGGGGATCGAGTACAAGGAACCTGTATTTAATATTCAGATCTGCATCATTCTGGCAGTGATCGGCGTTGTCGCCGTTGCTCTGCTTTTGATCAACGAGCGTACTGCCGGCTTTGCACCTGCTCTGCTTTGCCTTGGCAGTGGCATTTCCTTTTTGATGTTCGTTCAAATGGTCATTTGGCCTATCGCAGATACCATTTATGGAATCGAGCCGTTCGCAGAGTTCAATAAACTCGTTTTGTGCGCAGTCCTGATGCTTGTTACACTGGTAACCGCTGAAGTTGGTTTGTACACCAGAAAGTATCGGAACATTTGATTGCCCCCGCAGATAGGAGAAACTCGAATGAAACCTTCAAAAAAAAGAGTACTTAAGAAAATTTTCGCCAATGTTATGGTTGGCCTGCTGGTACTGGTCACTTTCCTCAACTCTCTTGCAGGTCAGTTTTCCGGCCAGATCAACAGTTTCCTAGGCATCTCTACCTCCCAGATCGTGGGCGGTGAGGATGGCGAATATGTACGCTATTATGAATCCAAATTCAATTCGGTAGCCGACCTGAAGGCTGCCGGTTTAGACAAAGCAAAAGAGGTCGAGGCTGAGGGCGCAGTTCTTCTGAAGAACAATGGCGTTCTGCCCATCAAGGGCACTGAGGTATCCCTCTTTGGCGCAACCGCAATTTCCCCTGTTTTCGGCGGTACCGGCTCCGGTGCTGTCAACACGGCAGATGCTCCCTCTTTTGTAGATGCATTTGCCCAGAGCGGCCTGACTGTCGTAAACAAGTCTCTTCTGGACTGGTACAAGGCTGAACAGTATGGCCGTGACTTCTCCAGCAGCGGTGACGCTATCAACGAAGCCCGCTGGAAGTCCATCATGAAGAGCGATGCAGCAAGCACCTTCGGCAATGGCGAAGTCGCTGTCTTCGTTGTGGGTCGTGTCGGCGGCGAAGCCAACGACCTGAAGCATACCAACCACATCGATGGCGGCGCAAACCCCTTGGGTGCCGACATCCCCGAAAACGCTGACTACCTGATGCTCAACAAGAATGAGCGCGGCATTCTGGAAGGCCTGAAGGCCATGAAGGATGAGGGCAAGCTCAGCGGCATCGTTGTGCTGCTCAACAGCGCTAACCCTGTTTCCGCTCAGTTCCTGAACGACGAGGAGCTCGGCATCGACGCTGCTCTGTGGATCGGCTCTGTTGGTCAGACCGGTCTTTACGCTGTAGGTGACATCCTGAGCGGTAAGGTCAATCCCTCCGGTTCTCTGCCCGATACTTGGTGGACAAATAACCTGCTGAGCCCGGGTATGGCAAACTTCGGCAACTATCCCTACACCAACGCAGCTGATTTCACCTTTGCATCCAGCCCTGCTAAGTACACAAGCTATGTGGCATATCAGGAAGGTATCTATGTGGGCTATCGCTACACGGAAACCAGATATGAGGATGTAGTTCTGGGGACTCCCAATGTGGGCGATTTCCAGTATAATAATGTAGTAGCATATCCCTTCGGCTATGGTCTGAGCTACACCACCTTTGACATGGGCAACATGAAGGTGGAGAAACAGGGCAATGGTGCCGACACCGAGTATGTGGTGACCGTGGATGTTACCAACACCGGTGCAGTTCCCGGCAAGAAGGCTGTTCAGCTGTATGCTCAGAAACCCTACACCGACTACGACCGTACCCATCAGATCGAGAAGGCATCCGTGGAGCTGGTTGGCTACGGCAAGACCGGCATGCTGGAGCCCGGCGCAACGGAAACCGTCACCATCACATTCCCTGAGTATTTCCTGACCAGCTATGATGCTCTGGAAACCGGTTCTTTCATTCTGGATGCCGGCGACTATTACCTGACTGCTGCGGCTAACAGCCACGAGGCAATCAACAACATTCTGGCTGCCAAGGGCAAGACTGTCGAAAACGGCATGACGGCTGACGGCAATACCAATATGGTCTACAAGACCGCATATGAATTTGATGCTGAAACCTATTCTAAGGCCTATGGTACCGGCGCTGATGTCACAAGCCTCTTTGCCGGCGCTGACATCAACCGCTATGAGGGCAAGGGCGACAATCAGATCACCTATCTGTCCCGTAACAACTG
>JARHYV010000040.1 GCA_029258495.1 Faecousia sp.
GGAAGCCCACAACCTGCATAAGAGATATCCGCTCCCTTGTTGTAGACTTCGACCTGTGCATCAAGGTTTTCGCGCTTGATCTTGGCCGCAGCCTTGGTGCCAGCTGCCACGCCGCCAATGACAACAATTTTCATGTGCATTTCTCCTTTTTATGTTTCGTTTGTTACCCTTTGATGGGTTGATTATATCAAATAAATATGATAATATCAATTTATAGTTGGTTATCATATGATAACAATTTTTTATTGATAAAGGCGGAGATATATATGATCGACTTTCGATTGGAAACATTTCTTTCCGTGTGCGACACCATGAACTACCGAAAGAGCGCAGATCTTCTGCACATCACGCAGCCGGCCGTGACTCAACATATCCACCATCTGGAAAAAACATATAACTGCAAGCTGTTTCAGTACGAGGGCAGGCGGCTGAAAAAAACAAAAGCTGCCTCTATTCTGGAGCAATACGCACGCACCATGAAGGTAAACGAAAGCAACATGATGCGCCAGCTGCAAAAAAGCGAGATCACAGAGCTGAATATCGGTGTCACAAAAACAATCGCCCAGTGCATCATCAGCCGGTATGTAGAGGATTTTATTAAATGCGAAGACAACAAGCTGTTGCTGCTGGAAGACAACACCGAACATCTCCTTCACCTGATCGATGAGTGCAAGCTGGACTTTGCGCTCATTGAAGGCATTTTTGACAAAAACAAATATGGACACATGCTGTTCAGCGAAGAACCATTTGTGGGGGTCTGTGCCAGCACACACCCCTTCGCCGGCAGAGAAGTTACCGTGGCTCAACTTTTGGAGCAGACCCTGATCTGCCGGGAAAGCGGTTCCGGAACCAGAGCAATTCTGGAAAATAAGCTGTTGGACTGCAACGAGTCCATCTCGCATTTTAAGCGGAGCATCTGCATCAGCAGCTTTGCCATCATACTGGATTATGTAAAAAAAGATATCGGCATCTCCTTTGTGTACGAGGTTCTGGCAAGGCAGAACGGGCTTGCTACCTTCACCATCCAGAACTGTCAGATCCAGCGGGAGTTTAACTTCGTTTATCTGCCGAATACCGGTGCAGAGGAAAAAATCCATCACTTCATGCAGGGTTGGAATGTTCCTTCCCGTTGAATTTTCTGCCCATTTATTGATACCTACATATAGTTGCGTTTCCTGCATCATAATCACAATATCTTGTGTCCCCCCTATTGACAATCCCAAAATACAGCGATATACTTGCTACAAGAACGCACATAGCAGGAGGGCATCGCATGAAGATCAGTGCCATTCAAAAGACAACTTTACTGGACTATCCGGACAAACTCGCGTGCACCGTTTTTCTCTCCGGATGCAATCTTCGATGCCCTTTCTGCCATAACGCAGACCTTGTTTCCCCGGAAAAAATACAGCCTCCATCTATTCTGCCGGAAGAATTTTTCTCCTTTCTTGCCGATCGGAGAGGAATTCTCGAGGGTGTCTGCATTTCCGGCGGTGAACCCACGCTTTACGCCGATCTGCCGGAGCTGCTGCGCAGGATCCGGGCCATGGGCTTTTCCGTAAAACTGGATACCAACGGCTCAAATCCTCGGATGCTCTCGACGCTGATCCAAGAAGGACTGGTGGACTATGTGGCAATGGATATCAAAAACTGTCCATCCCATTACACGCAGACCTGCGGCGGCATCGATATCCTGGATGCGGTGCAGGAAAGTGCCGCTCTGCTGATGCAGGGGCATACCGACTATGAATTTCGGACGACCGTATGCCATCCCCTGCACACCCCTGAGCGCATGCAGCAGATCGGTCATTGGCTCCGCGGTGCTGAGCATTACTTCCTGCAGCCATTTGTGGATTCCGGAAATCTGGTCGGTCAAGGGATCTCTTCTCTGACAAAAGAACAACTACACGCACTGCATCAGGCAGTGCTCGCCGACATCCCCAAAGCAAAGATCCGGGGACTGTAAAAGGAGCGTGTCAATATGTATCAGGTAATCAAACGAGATGGGAAAATCGCAGATTTTGACCTATCTAGGATCTCAAATGCGATCACAAAGGCCTTTGCAGCCACGCAGGTGCCCTATCATCCGGATATCATCAATCAGCTTGCCCTGCAAGTCACCGCAGACTATGCAGGTAAGATTGAAAACGGTACCGTCCCTGTGGAGGCCATTCAGGACAGCGTAGAGGCCGTTCTGGAGCGCGCAGGCTATGCGCAGGTTGCAAAAGCATATATCCTGTACCGAAAAAATCGGGAGAAACTCCGTGATGTCAAATCCACCATTCTGGATTATAAGAGTCTGGTGGACGGGTATCTCAATGTGTCCGACTGGCGGGTAAAGGAAAATTCCACCGTCACCTATTCCGTCGGAGGACTGATCTTGTCCAATTCCGGTGCGATCACCGCAAATTACTGGCTCAGCGAGATTTATGACGAAGAAATCGCCAATGCCCACCGCAATGCGGATCTGCACATCCATGACCTGTCTATGCTCACCGGTTACTGCGCCGGATGGAGCCTGAAACAGCTCATTCAGGAGGGGCTGGGCGGTGTAACCGGAAAGATCACCTCCGCTCCTGCCAAGCATCTTGCAACGCTGTGCAATCAGATGGTCAATTTCTTGGGCATCATGCAGAACGAATGGGCCGGCGCACAGGCATTTTCCAGTTTCGACACCTATCTTGCCCCCTTTGTAAAAGCCGACAATCTGACATACAACGAGGTCAAACACTGCATCGAAAGCTTTATCTACGGGGTCAACACCCCAAGCCGTTGGGGCACACAGGCTCCTTTTTCCAATATCACACTGGATTGGACAGTACCTGCCGATCTGGCGGATCAGCCCTGCATCGTCGGTGGCAAGCCTCAGGATTTCACCTATGGCAGCTGCAAAAAGGAGATGGATATGGTCAACCGCGCCTTTATCGAGGTCATGATCGAAGGCGATGCCGACGGAAGAGGCTTCCAGTACCCCATTCCCACCTACTCCATCACCCGGGATTTTGACTGGAGCGAAACAGAAAACAACCGTCTTCTCTTTGAGATGACCGCAAAATACGGCACTCCCTATTTCTCCAACTACATCAATTCCGATATGGAGCCATCCGATGTGCGGAGCATGTGCTGCCGGCTGCGTCTGGATCTTCGGGAGCTGCGCAAGAAGAGCGGTGGTTTCTTCGGCAGCGGTGAGTCCACCGGCTCCATCGGTGTCGTGACCATCAACCTGCCTCGGATCGCCTATCTTGCCAAGGATGAGCAGGATTTCTTTCAGCGTCTTGACCACATGATGGATGTTGCCGCAAGAAGTTTGAAAATCAAACGAACCACCGTGAGCAAGCTGCTTGACGAAGGACTCTATCCCTATACCAAGCGGTATCTGGGCTCCTTTGACAACCACTTCTCCACCATCGGTCTGATCGGCATGAATGAAGCAGGACTGAATGCCAAATGGCTGAGGGCGGATCTGACCCACCGCCAGACTCAGGATTTTGCCGTGAAGGTACTGAACCATATGCGTGAGCGTCTTTCCGACTATCAGGAGCAATACGGCGATCTTTACAACCTTGAGGCCACTCCTGCGGAATCCACCACCTACCGTCTGGCCAAACACGACAAGAGCCGCTATCCCGACATCATTACTGCCCACGAGGGTGCAACCCCTTACTACACCAACTCCTCGCATCTTCCGGTAGGCTATACCGATGATGTATTCGAGGCTCTGGCTATTCAGGACAAGCTCCAGCCTCTGTACACCAGTGGCACAGTATTCCATACATTTCTGGGCGAAAAGCTGCCCAGCTGGAAAGCGGCTGCCACATTGGTGCGCAAAATCGCCCAAAACTATCAGCTCCCCTACTACACTATCTCCCCCACATATTCCATCTGTGTGGATCACGGCTATCTCAGCGGAGAACAGGAAGTCTGCCCTCATTGCGGAAAGAAGACTGAGGTATACAGCCGCATCACGGGATACTACCGCCCCGTACAGAACTGGAACGACGGAAAATCACAGGAATTTCAGGATCGCAAGACCTATTGCCCCGAAAAGGAGGGATTGGATCACCCAGTCGCTCCCTCTGAACCGGAGCAGAGCGATTGCCTCGATCCCGAAACCGTTTCAGAGTATCTGCTGTTCACCACAAAGACCTGCCCCAACTGCCGGATCATCAAGCCCCAGTTGGAATCTGCCGGGATCCCCTTTACCGTCCTGGATGCAGAAGTCCATGGAACACTGGCGCAGCAATACGGCTTGACCAGCGCGCCATCATTGGTGGTGATTTCCGAAAGCGGATACCATGTCTATGCAGGTATTCCGCAGATCAAGGAATACATCCACACCTATGCTCAATCACATCCCATGTAAAGAAAACTCCCTGCCATGCGGCAGGGAGTTTTTTACGAAACAGTTTCCGGCTTTTGCGCGGATGCATGGCTCAAAAAGCGGGGTAATCTGACCTTCTGCATAATGCCGATCAGCTGCCCGGACAGAATCACGGTCAGCAGCGAATAGGCGATCCGATGCAGTGGGATATAGCTCAGGGAGAGCCCAAGCACCACAAGATCACTGAACAAGTAGATCCACTGGATATCGAAATGGGTCACCTTCGAAACACTCATTGCAAGTGCATCATCCCCCGTGGGTGCTCCGCCGATGCGGACACACAAGCCCGCACTGATGCCCACGAACAATGCGCCAACAACGGCCGCCAACAGCGGCATATCCGCAATCTGCGGGAACAAAGGATCAAACTGCTCAAAAATGCCATAAGATGCGGAAAAACCTATGGTCGATATCAAGGAATAGATCACAAACTTCTTTCCAAGCAATCTCCACCCAAGTGCATAACAAACGGCATTCAGAAAAAATCCCGACACTGCGGGAGAAATATCGAACCAGTATTCAAGCAGCAGCGTAAGTCCCAGCACACCACCCTCTGTAACATCTGAAATGGAGTGAATATTATAAATACCAAATGCCAGTATGCTGCTGCCCAAAAGAGCCAAAAGACATGACGACATTTTCACTCCTTCCAGCCAGCTGTGAACTTGCTGTCGAAACGGTCTTTGTATTGAACGATCTGAATTGAAACGCATGAATCATAACTTCCTTTTCACTGATATTTCGGTTGCACGGATAGAATAAACTCTGGTATAATACCAGAGTCAAGAGGAGGAACTGAATTTATGGAAAAATATTTCAAAATCGGACAGATTTCCAAGCTTTATCACATCGGGGTAGACTCTCTGCGATATTACGAAGAAATCGGGATCATATCTCCCAAGCGCGCCGAAAGCGGCTATCGGCTGTACAGTGTCAATGATATCTGGCGGCTGAATGTGATCCGGGATCTGCGCGAATTGGGGTTCAGCATGACACGCATCAAGCAGTATCTGGATTTTCACAGCATCGATTCTACCCTTGACCTGCTCCGGGAAGAACAGGAGGCCATCCAGACGAAGATGCAGACACTTCAGCAGCTGCAAGCGGATGTTGCCCATCGCATGGAAACCATTCGCGCCGCACAGCAGCGCCCTCTGAACGAGATCACCCTAAAGGAGCATCCTGTCCGGCGGTATTTCTCCATCCCTCAGGGGTATACCGACGAGCATGAAATGGATGTGCTGATCAAGCAGCTGGTCAATATCGATCCGGAGCATTTTTATGTGATCGGCAACAACCAGATCGGTACAGCCATTTCTCTTCGGGATGTCACGGAACATTCCAGACTGAAATACCAATCCGTTTTTCTGATCGATGAAAACGGGGAGTCCTGTCTGCCTGCCGGGAAGTACCTATCCCTATGCTATCAGGGCCCATATGGACAATGCCTGCACCAGATCAATCGACTCTTGGACTATGCCTCCGAGCACCAACTCACCCCCTTAGGAAAAATTCTTGAGATCCTCTGGATCGACAATCACACGACTTCCAATGTACAGGAACAGATCACAGAGCTGCAGCTCCTTGTGGAATAAAAATACCTCCCACAATTCTTCGTGGGAGGTATTCTATTACAAAGCGCACATAAGCGTGACCAGACACACCCTGTTTGCACTTTTTCCTCAGCCGAGCATCTTCTCAGTCGATGCTGCATGTTGCCGGCTGTCGCTGTATATCTATAAATAGAATAACATTAAGAGATGCCTCTGGCTTTTAATAATCGTATCGTTTCTTCTTTGCCGCAAGAAATATGACCGTTACGATCGTTGCCATAAGTTCCGCCGCAACGATGGAGATCCAGATCCCATCCATCTCCAAAAATATGGGCAGCAGCAGCACCGTGACAGTCTGAAATACCAGTGTCCGAAGAAAGGACAAAATCGCAGATGTCAGTCCATCATTCAATGCCGTAAAGAACGATGATCCAAATATCGCAAATCCGGAAAACAGAAAAGAAAAGGAATAAATAAAAAATCCCCGGAGGGTGATATCCAGCAGCTGTGCATCATATCCCGCAAACATAAGCGAAAGCGGTTTTGCAAGGAACTCTGATGCAAGGAACATCCCAATGGCGCTGATCCCAAGGATCACCATGCTCTTGCGCAGGAGGCTTTTTAATTCCGAATGGTTCTCTGCTCCGTAATGATAGCTGATCACGGGAGCCGAGCCGACGGAGTAGCCAATGAATATCGCCAAAAAAATCAGGTTCACATACATCAGCACGCCATAGGCCGCGATGCCGTCCTCGCCTATATAGCGCAGCAGCTGAATATTATACAGCATGTTCGTGATAGACATGGATATATTATTCAGCAGCTCTGATGCGCCGTTGGTGCAGACCTTTCTCATTGCCTTCCAATCCATGGAACATTTTCCCAATCGGAACAAGCTGGTGTTTTTGCGGGCAAAATACAGAACCGGGATGAAACCGCCAATATACTGGCTCATCGCCGATGCTGCCGCTGCACCTGCCAGTCCCCAGGAAAAGCATGCCACGAACAGCGCATCCAGAACAACATTTGTCACGCCGGCTGCAATGGTGACATACAGTCCGAGCTTTGGTTTTCCTGCTGTGGCGCACAAGTTCTGAAAGGCATACTGCAGGACACACCCCGGCAGACCGATCAGATACACCCGGGCATAGATCACGCTGTCCTCAAGCAGCTGTCCCTCTGCGCCGAAGAAAACTGCAACCTGCCGGACGATCCCAATTCCAAAAAACATCAGCACAATGCCGCAGATCAGCGCGCCGTAAACCACCATAGAGAAAATATCGTTGGCTTTTCGGTGATGCCCCTCACCGAGCGTCTTTGCGATCAATGCACCGCCGCCTGTTCCGAACATAAAGCCGACACCGCTGAGGATCATCAGCAGAGGAAAGATGAAATTCAGTGCAGTAAATGGAGTCTTGCCCACAAAATTGGATACGAACAGCCCATCCACCACACTATATATAGAGGTCACGATCAGCATCACAATGCACGGCAGCGTATACCGCAGCAGTTTTCCATAGGTAAAGTGATCCGACAGCTGAATATTATGCGTATTCTCCCGTCTCATTTCGCCTGCCCCACCTGTTCCTTCAAATCGTACAGAAAGCGTTCTGTCATCTCCAGATATTTCTCCAGATCCTCCTGCGGCCACGCAGAATAGATGCTGTCTTCTATGCGCATCATCTGAAGGATGGTCTTTTCCGTGTAGCGTTTCCCCTGCTCCGTCAAGCACACCTTTTTCGACTTGCCATCGATCGCCTGCAAAAACACCAGATTTTCCTGCTCCAATTTTCGAATGGCAGAATTGACCGTCTGCTTGCTCAAGCCGGAGCATCGGCAGATCTCACCCAGCGGCAGACTGTCGCCAAAGCTGCAAATATCATACAGAATTGTTGCCGCACTGTCCGTCATCCCCAGTTTTGCGGCGATCTCGTGATAGACCGCCGTGATCTCACGATAGAGATGGTTATAGCGTCTGAGCTTGTTTGAAATATGATAATCCATACATCCTCCACAATCGTCCGAAATCATACAATTTGCATTATAGTACGAAATCGTACAAAACGCAAGTCTTTTTCTATCTTAATATTTATTTACTTGTCCGTTCCTACATATCGTGCTACTATATATTTGTTAATACAAGATATTGTGCATGGAGGATTTTACATGTGGATCATAAAAAGAACCGGACAGTTGGAAACCTATCAGTCCGATAAAATCAGACGCGCCATTTCTCTGGTCTTCCAGAGCACGGAAAATGTGATTTCTTCGGAAGAGTGCAGCCGTCTGGTGGCAAAAACCGAGGAAAAAATTCAGCAAAAAACCGTAAGTCAGGAAAATATCTCCGTGGAAGAGATCCAGGATCTTGTCGAGCGCACGCTGATGGAGGAGAACTACTATCAGGAGGTAAAGCGCTATATCCTGTATCGGGAAGATCGGGCAAGGAAACGCCGCTCCCGAGGTGCCATCACAGAGCAGATCCCTGAAATTGCCGAGCTGTCTGCCGTCTTAAAGGAGATCCAGTTCGAATTCAGCGATGAGGCCTATGATCTGGAGCATCTGTTTACCAAATTCCAAGCCTTGGTAAAGCCCGACCTGACTGCACAGGAAAAACTGGCCATGCTGATCAAAGCTGCCGTGGAACGCACCACGCAGGAGGCTCCCCGTTGGGAAAACATTGCCGCCCGGCTCCTGATGCTGAAATTCGATCTGAACCTGAACCAGATCCTGGAGCGGAACCACATTCACGGCTTTTATGAAAAAATCGCATATCTCACAGAGCAGGGGCTCTATGGGGACTATATCCTGAGCAGCTACACAAAAGCGGATATCGAATGTTTCGCCGGCTGGCTCCGTCCCGAGCGGAACAAGCTGTTCAACTATTCCGGTCTTTCTCTGCTGCTGGATCGCTATGTCATCCGTACCGGCAAGGGCATCCCCATGGAAACCCCTCAGGAGATGTTCATGGGCATTGCCATGCATCTGGCCATCCCCGAAAAGGAAGACCGGAACACTTGGGTGCATCGTTTCTATGACATGCTCAGCCTGCTGCAGGTGACCATGGCAACGCCCACGCTGTCCAACGCAAGAAAACCCTTCCATCAGCTTTCCTCCTGTTTCATCGATACCGTACCAGACAGTCTGGACGGCATTTATCGCAGCATCGACAATTTTGCAAAGGTGAGCAAGTTCGGCGGCGGAATGGGCATGTATTTCGGCAAAGTCCGGGCTGCCGGCAGCAGCATCCGGGGATATGAGGGTGCCGCCGGCGGTGTCATCCGCTGGATCCGTCTTGCAAACGATACTGCCGTTGCCGTTGATCAGCTAGGTGTGCGTCAGGGTGCAGTAGCAGTCTATCTGGATGTCTGGCATCGGGATCTGCCGGAATTTCTGAACCTCAGAACCAACAACGGCGACGACCGGATGAAGGCGCACGATGTATTCCCTGCCGTGTGCTACCCCGATTACTTCTGGGAGCAGGCTCGGGACAATCTGGATGGGGACTGGTATCTCATGTGCCCCCATGAGATCCTCACCGTCAAGGGCTATGCGTTGGAAGACTCCTTCGGGGACGAATGGAAACAGAAGTATCTGGAGTGCGTTCAGGATCACCGGATCCACAAGCGTGTCATCCCCATCAAGGATATCATTCGTCTGATCATCAAGAGCGCCGTTGAAACCGGCACTCCCTTCACCTTCAATCGGGATACCGTGAACCGTGCCAACCCCAACCGAAACCGCGGCGTGATCTATTGCAGCAATCTATGCACCGAGATCGCCCAGAACATGAGCGCCATCAGTCAAGTAGAAGAGTCCATCCAGCAGATCGACGGAGAAACCGTTGTCGTAAATATCACCAAGCCCGGTGAATTCGTTGTGTGCAATCTGGCAAGCCTATCTCTCGGAAACATTGACCTCGACGATCAGGCGCAGCTGCAATCTATTACAGAAAGCGCCGTACGGGCTCTGGACAATGTGATCGATCTGAACTTCTTCCCCGTGCCCTACGCAAAGATCAACAACGAGAAATACCGTCCCATCGGACTGGGTGTCAGCGGTTATCACCATATGCTTGCAAAGCGGGGGATCCCTTGGGAAAGCGATGCGCATCTGGCATTGGCGGAAAAGGTATTTTCCGATATCCACTATGCCGCCGTTCTGGCGAGCTGCCGTATTGCTAAGGAAAAGGGTGCCTATCCCTATTTCGACGGGAGTCTGTGGCAGACCGGCGAATATTTTGAAGAGCGGGGTCTGACAGAAGACCGCTGGGCTCAGCTCAGGCAGGAGGTTCAGCGTTTCGGGATGCGCAACGGCTATCTGCTGGCAGCTGCACCTACCAGCAGCACCAGTATCATCGCCGGCACCACCGCCGGTCTTGACCCCATCATGAGCCGCTATTTTCTGGAGGAAAAGAAAAACGGTCTGATGCCTCGGGTCGCGCCGGAGCTGTCCATGAAGACCTTCTGGTTCTATAAAAATGCTCATCTCATCGATCAGACATGGTCTGTACGGGCCTGCGGCATCCGCCAGAGGCACATCGATCAGGCCCAGAGCATGAACCTTTACATCACCAACGAGTATACCTTCCGGCAGGTGTTAAGGCTGTATCTTCTTGCATGGGAGCAGGGGGTCAAGACCGTCTACTACATCCGCTCCAAGAGTCTGGAAGTTGAAGAATGTGAAGTCTGTTCATCATAAGGAGGACAAAATGCTAAACAAGAAACCCCTTTTCAATCCTGCCGGCGACACGGAAGTGCGGCTCCGCCGGATGATCGGCGGAAACACCACCAATCTCAATGACTTCAACAACATGAAATACGAATGGGTCAGCGACTGGTACCGTCAGGCGATGAACAATTTCTGGGTGCCGGAGGAGATCAACCTCTCCACCGACATCAAGGACTACCGCAAGCTCCCTGCCGAGGAGCGCCGGGCTTATGACAAGATCCTGTCCTTCCTGATTTTTCTGGACAGCATCCAGTCTGCCAATCTGCCCCAGATCGGTTCGTATATCACCGCCAACGAGATCAATCTCTGTCTGGCGATCCAGACCTTTCAAGAGGCTGTCCACAGCCAGAGCTACAGCTATATGCTCGACACCATCTGCGAGCCTCAGGAGCGCAGCGCCGTGCTGTACCAGTGGAAGGATGACCCCCATCTGCTGGCGCGAAATGAATTTATCGGCAACCTCTACAATGAATTCCAGAAGGAGCAGTCAGAGGAAACACTGGTTCGCACCCTTGTTGCCAACTATATTCTGGAGGGGATCTATTTTTACAGCGGTTTCATGTTCTTCTACAATCTGGGCAGAAATCAGAAAATGCCCGGCAGCGTTCAGGAGATCCGCTATATCAATCGGGATGAAAACACCCATCTGTGGCTGTTCCGCAGTATCCTGCTGGAGCTGAAAAGAGAGTCCCCCGAGCTGTTCACCGACGCTCATGTGGAAACCTACCGCACCATGATCCGGGAAGGCTGTGAGCAGGAGATCCGATGGGGACACTATGTGATCGGCAACGAGATCCAGGGTCTTAATCAGACCATGATCACCGATTACATCCAGTATCTGGGAAATCTCCGGTGTGCAAATCTGGGCTTTGATCCCATCTACCCCGGTCACGAAAAAGAACCCGACAGCA
>JARHYV010000088.1 GCA_029258495.1 Faecousia sp.
TAGAGCTGCCGGAGTATCGTCTTCCCGAAAACCCATCCTCTACCGAGATCCAGATGGGATTGGAAAAAGAGGCAGAGCAGATCCTGACAAAAATCCCCAAGGGCGCATGGTTCTGTGTGCTTACTCCGGAAGGAAAAATCATTTCCTCCGAGGATCTGGCAGGCAAGCTGAGGGATGTGAAGAACTCCGGAAAAAGCAGTGCCTGTTTTCTGATCGGATCCAGTTTCGGTATAGCCCAGCGCATCAAGGACAAGGCTGACTTCAAACTCTCTATGGGGAAGATGACCTTCCCCCATCACCTTGCCAGGATCATGGTTCTGGAGCAGCTGTACCGAGCCGAAGCAATTCAAGCCGGCAGCAAATATCACAAATAGAAAAAATGCCTTGTCAGTTCATTGACAAGGCATTTTCTGTTTGGTTCACTCAAGGAAAGATCCGCTTTGCCGCATCCGGGAAGTATTCATCCACAAAATCGACACCCTTCACCTGAAAGGTCTTTCCGTTCAGATTTTCCAATGCGCCTGCATCCGTGGTGAAGGCAAAGGTCAGCTTGTAGGAATACAGCGCCTGATAGGTTCGGTCATACCGCTTGTCCAGTTTTCCGTATTTGCCATCCCCAAGCAGCGGATGCCCCGCATGGGAAAAATGCGCACGGATCTGGTGTGTCCTGCCGGTGATCAGCTCACACTCCACCAAAGAAAGACCACTGGCGGATGCAAGCACCTTATAATTGGTCTGAGCCGTCTTGGCGCCGGACTGGGGGGTATCCGTGACGAACACCCTGTTCTTCTTCGCATCCTTGAAGATATAGCCCTTCAACTGTCCCTCACGAGGCTTTGGAGTCCCTTCCACAATGGCAAGATACCGTTTGTCCATCTCACGATCCTTGATTTTCTGGTTCATGACCCGAAGTGCCTCTGCTGTTTTTGCAGCGATGACGATGCCGCCTGTGTTGCGGTCGATCCGGTTGCACAGAGCCGGGGTGAAGGAATTTTCTCCCCGCGGGCTCCATTCCCGCTTTTGGTACAGATAGGCCTGAATATGGTCGATCAGCGTCCTGCCATATTCCGCCCCATCATGGGGATGCACCGCAAGTCCGGGACGCTTGTCCACAAGGATGATATTGTCATCTTCATATACGATATTCAATTTTGGAGTCGCAACTGTGAGATATGCATTGTCCTCCCGGGGCTTGTCAAAGAACTCATCATTGATGTATAATTGCAGCGTATCACCCTCAACCAGACGGGTATCCCGTTCAGCTCTGGCTCCATTGCGTTTGATGCGCTTAATGCGAATGTATTTCTGCGCCAGCGACGCAGGCAGCAGGGGGACTGCCTTTGCCAAAAAGCGATCCAGCCGCTGACCGGCATCGTTTTTCTCGATTTTGATCTCTTTCATGGAAAATCCTCCGGAATTCTGTGTTGAATTGATGCATAATTCTTTTTTATATATCATAATGGATACCCTCGATTTGGTCAAGTAGCAACCATTCCCCAAAAAATCCTGAAATATTCAGAATTTTTTGAAAATAATGTTTGACAAATGAGCATAAAGACCATATAATATCTAATGCATGACTGAAAGGAGGACGAGCTTATGTTATTGGACTTATCAAAAATCATTGATTGCCCGGGCGCAAGCTGCGATTTCTCCACCAGTTTGGATCTGAGTGACCTTTGTTTCGGCTCTATCTATCCACTTCAGACTCCCGTCAACGCCATCGGCACTGTGCGTAACACTGCCGGTGTTCTGATGATGACTGGCACCATTTCCGCTCATCTCACAGCGGTTTGTGATCGGTGCGCCGGCGAGTATGAAACTGATTTGAGCTATCCGTTGGATGTGGTTCTGGTCACAGAACTTGCGGACGAAGATCACGAGGATGAGCGGACTTTTCCTCTGGAGGGCAACTTCGCAAACATTGACGAAGTTGTGCGCACCGTTTTCATTCTGAACATGGACTCCAAGTTCCTGTGCAGCGATGATTGCAAAGGTCTGTGCTGCCGCTGTGGCAAAAACCTTAACGAAGGTGCTTGCGACTGCCAGAAGGAAATCGATCCCCGTTTTGCTGCTTTACAGCAGCTTCTCAAAAAGTAATCCCATTATTGATGCTGTCTGAAAAGCAGATCGACCAAGGAGGTGTCACCCATGGCTGTTCCTAAGTGTAAAGTGTCTTCCGCCCGTCGCGATAAGCGCCGTGGTTCCAACTGGAAGCTGAGCGCTCCCAGCGTAGCCGTTTGCCCCAAGTGCGGCGAGCCCGTTATGCCCCATAGAGCTTGCAAGGCTTGCGGCACCTACAATGGCCGTCAGGTCGTTGAGGCCAAGGCTGAGTAATCAAGGGAAAAACGCAAGAGGAAGGCGCATTGCCTTCCTCTTTTTCCTTTTCTGTAAACATTCTGCATACATCCGCCATTTCCCTTGATTTGACAGGGATTATATGGCATAATACTATAAATAAACTATTCTTTTGAGAGGAGTGATTGGCATGGCGAAAGGTCTGATCGCGATTGTCGGACGCCCCAATGTCGGCAAATCCATGCTGTTCAATAAACTCACAGGGCACCGCACTTCCATTGTAGAGGATACCCCCGGTGTTACCCGTGACCGCATTTACGGCGACTGTGAGTGGTGCAACAGAACATTCTCACTGGTGGATACCGGCGGTATCGAACCCGGTACCGAAAACGACATGCTGAAATTCATGCGTCGGCAGGCTGTCATCGGCATTGAACTGGCAGACGCCATCGTAATGGTCGTAGATGTCAAATCCGGCGTGACCGCCGCCGATATGGATGTCGCCACCATGCTGCGCAAATCCGGAAAGCCCGTTGCCCTTGCAGTCAATAAATGTGACTCCATCGGCCCCGTCAATCCGGATGTTTACGAATTTTACAGTCTTGGTATCGGTGACCTGTTCGAGATTTCCGCCGTCCACGGTCACGGCACAGGCGATCTTCTGGATTGGTGTCTTGAGCAGCTGCCGGAAGAAACAGAAAACGAAGAAGAGGACGATATCATCAAGGTTGCGATCGTCGGCAAGCCCAATGTAGGAAAATCCAGCCTCCTCACCCGGATCCTTGGTGAAGAGCGTGTGATCGTTTCCAATGTGGCCGGCACCACCCGTGACGCCATCGACTCTTACTTTGAAAATAAGACCGGAAAATACTGTTTCATCGACACCGCCGGTATGCGCCGCAAGAGCCGGATCGACGATATGATTGAGAAATACTCTAACATGCGTACCATCAACGCCATCGAGCGGAGCGATGTATGCCTGATCCTGGTGGATGCAAATGAGGGCATCACCGAACAGGACACGAAGATCGCCGGACTTGTGCACGAGGCAGGAAAGGCTGCGATCATTGTCGTCAACAAGTGGGATGCCGTCACCGACAAAGAAACCAACACCATGCGTGATATGGAGGCCGAGGTTCGTGATGGGCTGAGCTATATGACATACGCACCTGTTGTGTTTATTTCCGCATTGACCGGTTCCCGTGTAGACAAGCTTTTCTCCGTCATTCAGGAGGTTCACACGCAAAACACCAGCCGCATCACTACCGGTGCGCTGAACTCCATTTTGGCAGATGCCACTGCATGCGTTCAGCCCCCCAGTGATAAGGGACGTCGTCTGAAGATCTACTACATGACGCAGGCCGGCACGAAACCTCCCCACTTTATCAT
>JARHYV010000177.1 GCA_029258495.1 Faecousia sp.
TGCAAAGCTATCCACGGGAGCGGCAGCCTGAATGCCCTGACAGAAGGCGATCATACCTGCCTCGCTGCCCAGTTCTACAGCCTGAATGATATCATGACGCTCTTCGTCGGCACTGGGAACACAGCGAAATCCCAGAGGCTCGTACAGGCTTGCAGCAAAGATAGCACCCTTTTCAGCTCCGGCGGTCACGGTGGGAGCAAGGAAGAAACCCTGATAGAGGGAAGTCATCAGTCCCAGATTGGCGCCGACCTCCTGTCCGAGTCCCGGTGCAGTCAGACGGTATGCACAGCGATCAACACATTCCTTTGTTCCGCAGATATATCCGCCAATGGGGGCAAGACCGCCGCCGGGGTTCTTGATCAGTGATCCGACGATCATATCAGCACCCACATCGGAAGGCTCGATGGACTCGACGAATTCGCCGTAGCAGTTGTCCACCATGATCTTCACATCGGGTTTAACGGATTTGCAGAATGCGATCAGTTCACCAATCTGTGTAACGGAGAAGGTCGGGCGTGTTGCATAGCCCTTGGAACGCTGTATGGTGATCAGTTTGGTTTTTTCGTTGATGGCGGCACGGATCCCGTCGTAGTCGAAGGTGCCGTCGTTCAGAAGATCGACCTGGCGGTAGGATACACCGTATTCCGCCAGAGAGCAGGGGCTTTTACGGATACCGATGACCTCCTGAAGGGTGTCATAGGGCAGTCCTACGGGACTGAGGAGTTCATCGCCGGGCAGGAGATTTGCGGACAGAGCAACGGTCAGGGCATGGGTTCCACAGGTGA
The DNA here is from genome assembly GCA_029258495.1 of Faecousia sp. GTDB lineage: Bacteria > Bacillota > Clostridia > Oscillospirales > Oscillospiraceae > Faecousia. The sequence continues at coordinate 786 of JARHYV010000177.1, forward strand.
TCTGAGGGCGAACCAGTGCAGCCTCGGTGTGGAATACATCTGCATACACCCGCTCCAGATTGTCCCGACCCACATCGTCATAACCGTATCCGGTGGTGCCTGCAAAGCAGGCGGCAGAGATGTGGTTGCGCTGCATTGCATTGATGACCTTTGCCTGATTGTATTCAGCGATGCGATCAATCTTGCTGAAACGCTCTTCCAGTGATTTCAGCTTTTCTTCGCCATAATGATATACAGCAGGGGAGATACCCATGCTGAGATAAAGCTCAAGTAATTCTTCCATATTTGAAAATCTGTGCTCCTTCGATTATTTTTTATTCTCGGCAGATGGATCTCGAATACGCCGATTATCTGCGGATTTCTTTCATTTGCGCAAGGAATACCATAACAAAAAGTGCAGCGATTGTCAAGGACTGCTGCATTTTCCAATCATATGGTACTGTTTCGCCATACAATTCTGCATTCCATAGAAGGTTTGGGAGTGTATGGACGCTGATGCAGTACATTCAGGAGTTCGCGGCAGGTGCATCGGCAGAGCTCCGGGGTGTCGAATTGCAGCGCAGTGATCGGTGGATCATTTGATGCCAAGGACGCACTGTCATACATGGATACAAGCTCAACATCGTCAGGAATGCAGAGTCCGTGTTTTTTGATTGCGTGCAGAGCCGCTGTGCAGGTCTGATCGTCCATACAGATGAACCTGTGAACTCCGGCCCGGAGCAAGGCATCAACTGCCAGAACACATGCATCCGGGGCTGACAGTCCCATACGGATCGGCGTATCCTCCATGGGGATGTCAAGCTCCTGACAGGCTGTACGGAACCCAGACAGGCAGTTTTGGTTGGAAATATGATGGATATCATTTCCGAGGAGCGCTGTTTTGACGGGGCTGTTCTCCAACAGCGATCTCGTCAGCGCATAGCATCCGGTATGTTGCTTGTGGTCGGCTGTGACCACAGAAAGCCACTGATAACGCGAGGGAAGGGATCCGACAGAGGCACAGGGGATCTTCTTTTCCGCAAGGATCTCCAGACATGGGTCGTGTTCGGAAATGTGAAACAGAATGGCGCCGTCTATCATTTTCTTGTCCAACGCATTATGTAATCGGGTGGTGTGCAGTGGGTCTGAGGGGCATATCAGAACATTGTAATCTTGAGAAAAAGCCTCCTGAAAAACGGCATTTATGCTCATCTGAATGTCGGTACGATGGATGGAGAATTCCTCTTGCGGCAGGACGAGGGCAATATTGTGGGTTTGCTCAGGCATCAGCTCGTTGGATGCAGAAACCGGGCAATAGTGGTGCTCCTGAATGTATGCACGCACCCGTTCCTTGGTGGCAGGGCTGATGCGGCCGTTGCCGGTGATCGCACGGGAAACCGTTGTTTTGGACACGGATAATGCCCGGGCGATATCTTCGATGGTCAGTTCTTTCTTTGTGGCCATGTTATCATCCTTTTGTGGAAGTTCTGTGTGATAAAAAGTTGAAAAAGTGTGCGCAAATTTGCGCAACAAATATTTTATCAGATCAGTGACCCGTCGTCAAGGAGATTTTGTTGGGCTGCTCCGGTTAAATAGATTTTAATATTACTGATTCTTGCAATGCGTATTGTTTAGTGATAAAATCTACACAAATACTTAAAGGAGGCTTGATTATGAGCAAGGCAGATGAGATCTATCGGCAGAATTGTTTGGATATTTTGAATCACGGATTTTATGACACCGATTTGGAGGTGCGTCCTCATTGGGCGGACGGTACTCCTGCACATACTGTTAAAAAGTTTGGGGTAGTGAACCGCTATGATCTTCAGGATGAATTTCCCATTATGACCCTGCGTCGTACCTACTGGAAGAGTGCCATCGATGAGCTGCTGTGGATCTGGCAGAAGAAATCCAATCGGATCGATGAACTTGGCAGCCATGTCTGGGATGAATGGGCCGGAGAAGACGGCACCATCGGCAAGGCCTATGGTTATCAGCTTGGGATCAAGCACCAGTATAAAGAGGGCGAATTCGATCAGGTGGATCGTGTACTGTACGATCTGAAACACAATCCGGCATCCCGGAGAATTTTGACGAATATTTACAACTTTGAAGATCTGCATGAAATGAATTTGTATCCCTGCGCATATTCTATGACATTTAATGTGACAGGAAATACCCTGAATGCCATTTTGAATCAGCGCAGTCAGGATATGTTGGCAGCGAACAACTGGAATGTTTGCCAATATGCGGCACTGGTTCATATGATGGCGCAGGTGTCCGGATTGAAGGCCGGGGAGCTGGTTCATGTGATCGCCGACTGCCATATTTATGACAGACATATTCCCCTGGTAGAGAAAATGCTGGAAAATGAGGCGTTTGATGCCCCGAAATTTGTGATCGATCCCACGGTAACGGACTTTTATCAATTTACAAAGGATAGTTTCCGGATGGAGAACTATCGATGCAATTCCTTTGATTTTGAGATCCCCATCGCAATTTGAGGTGCCCTATGGACGCGATAGTAGCAGTTTATGATGATTGGGGAATTGGGTGCAGCGGGGATCAGCCCATTGCACTTTCTGCCGATCGCAAATTTTTTCGTACCACAACCAAGGACTCTACGGTCATAGTCGGCAGAAAAACCCTGCAGGCGTTTCCATCGGGACAGCCCCTGCCCAAGCGCCGCAACATTGTGCTTTCCAGACAAGGCGTGGATGTGTCCGGCATTGAGGTCGCCCATAGTCCGGAAGAGGCGATGGAGATGGCATCACAGGATCGTCAGGTGTTCGTCATCGGCGGCGGCAATGTGTATCAGCAGATGCTCCCACTGTGCGACCGTGTATACGTCACAAAGGTTCATACGACGCCTGAGTCTGATACATGGTTTGAAAATCTGGATGCATCACCGGATTGGATGCTTGAGCAGATCCTGCAATCCGGAGAGGAAGACGGGATCCGGTATGAGATGTGTCTGTATGTAAGAAATCCATAAGCGAAAAATCCCCGGGGAAACCAATGGTTTCGCCGGGGATTTTGTGTTAAAAGCACTTCTT
>JARHYV010000049.1 GCA_029258495.1 Faecousia sp.
ATGGGTGTGGTCGGAGCCGCGCTGGCAAGTGCCATTGCCTTTACCGTCGGCGGAATTCAGATCACATATGTCTTGTGGCATCATAAGCTGATTTCGCCCAAAGGCGCTCGATTTGTGCCGGATCTGCGCATTTTGCGGCCCTGCATGAAGGTCGCGCTGCCCAATATGATGCAGCGTTTCGGAACCTCACTGGGATATGTGGCCTTTGCCTCCATGATCAATTCCTTGGGTGAGGTGGCAACGGCAGCCCATACCATAGCCAATACGGTGGAGTCGGCATTTTACATTCCGGGATACGGCATGCAGACGGCTGCGGCAACTCTGGCGGGAAATGCCTACGGTGCAAGAGATCGCCGGCGGATGAAGGATCTTGCTGAGATGTTCATTCCTTTGGAGATCGCACTGATGCTCGTTTCCGGCGGAGCCTTGTTCCTGACGGCTCCGTATCTTGTGGGGATCTTCTCTGACAGCACTGAGGTCATTCAGCTGGGAACCACGGTGCTGCGAATGGTTGCATTGTCTGAGCCATTTTACGGCTTTTCGATCATATTGGAGGGCATGATGATGGGGGTCGGGGATACAAGGCGTCCCTTTGTCTTCAATATCGCGGGCATGTGGGGGATCCGTATTGTGGGAACCTTCCTGTGCACGCAGATTTTTGGCTTGGGTCTGGTAGCGGCATGGGGCTGCATGATCACCCATAATGTTGCGCTGTTTGTCCTGTATCAGCTCTGCTATGTCCGCAAAACATGGAACCCCCTGGAGCGTATCGGGTAGATATTCTCGTGCGGCGCAGAAAAATGTCAAAACCCATATCCCCCCTTGGGGCTTGTAGGGGGTACAGTATTCTGCTAGAATACCTCTAGCATAGTTTAGGAGGGTTTTGTTTTGAAAAAGTTTCTATGTCTGTTTTTGGCAGCGGTACTGGTTTTCGGTATGGCAGCCTGCGGACAGTCTGGCTCCACAGACAACACGCTGATCTACGGTTCCCACGATTACACCCGCATCAATCCTGCAATGGATGAGCACGGCGAGATCAATGTTTTGCTGTTCAACGGACTGACCGCTCACAACGGGGATAATCAGGTTATTCCCGGACTTGCAAAATCTTGGACTTATGATGCAGCCACCTGCACCTATACATTCGCTCTGGAAGAGAATGTAAAGTGGCATGACGGCGAGCCGTTCACTGCCGAGGATGTCAAGTTCACCATTGAGGCCATCATGGATCCGGAGAACGGCTCTGAGAATGCGCCCAACTTCGAGGATGTGAAGGCGATCACTGTTGTGGATGAGCACACCGTTGCATTCCAGCTGGCAGCCCCGAATGTGGCATTTCTGGACTACATGACCATGGCAATCCTGCCCAAGCACCTGCTGGAGGGTCAGGATTTCCAGACCGCTGAGTTCTTCCGCAAGCCCATCGGCACCGGCCCGTACAAGCTGGAGAGCTGGGATGCCGGACAGGCGATCACCATGGTTAAGAACGATACCTATTTCAAGGGCGCACCCAAGATCGAAAAGGTGATCTTCAAGATCGTTCCCGATGACAATGCAAAGGCAATGCAGATGCAGTCCAAGGAACTGGATCTGGCACTGCTCACCCCCAAGGATGCCGAGAACTTTACCGGCAAGGATGGCTACACCATCTACAACATGAAGACAGCGGACTACCGCGGTATCATGTTCAACTTTGCAAATCCCTACTGGACAGAGAACAAGGATATCATTCCGGCTGTCTGCTACGCGCTGGATCGTCAGGCTATTCTGGATACCGTTGTTCTGGGACACGGCATGCTGGCTTACGGCCCCCTGCAGCGCAATGTCTACAACAATGAAAATGTAGAGCATTACGACTATAACCCGGAGAAGGCAAAGCAGATCCTGAAGGATGTCGGCTGCACCATGGGTGCAAACGGTTTCTACGAGAGAAACGGCAAGGAGATCGGATTTGTGATCAGCATCGGTGCAGGCGATCAGGTTCGCATTGACATCGCTCAGGCTGCGGCACAGCAGCTGCGTGAGATCGGCATCAACTGCACCGTAGAAGTTCCCGAAACCGTGGACTGGGGCGGACAGATGGCATATCTGATCGGCTGGGGCAGCCCCTTTGATGCAGATGATCATACATACAAGGTCTTCGGCACCGATAAGGGCGCAAACTACTCGAGCTATTCCAATGCTCAGGTAGACAAGTATCTGGTGGAGGCCCGCCAGTCCGACGACGAAAAGGTTCGCAAAGAGGCCTATGATCACTTCCAGGAGGAGCTTGCCAAGGATCCTGCATTTGCATTTATCTGCTATATCGATGCAGACTATGTGGCATCTTCCAGAATTAAGGGCATTGATCCGGATACGGTCATGGGTCACCATGGCGTGGGTATTTTCTGGAACATCAATGAATGGACTCTGGAAGGATAATTCATACACAAAAATCAGAAAAGGGGCTGGATTCCAGCCCCTTCTCATGCGTTAGGTGGATCGTATGTCAGAAATATTAGAAGTCAAGAATTTGTGCGTGAGCTTTGATACCCCTCAGGGAGAGCTGCAGGCTGTGCGGGATGTGTCCTTCTCTCTCCATGAGGGGGAAGTTTTGGCAATCGTTGGGGAATCCGGCTGCGGAAAGAGTGTGCTATGCAAGTCGATCATGAAACTGCTGAATCAGGATGCCCACATTAAAAGCGGCTCGATCCTGGTGGATGGGGTGGATATCACGGCTTACACCGAGCGGGAGATGCAGCGTATTCGGGGCAGGCTGTTTTCCATGGTATTTCAGGATCCCATGACTTCCCTGAATCCCACGATCCCCATTGGAAAGCAGATTGCGGAGGCCATCTGTGTCCATGAGCCAAAGATCCCTGCGCCGGAGCTGAAAAAGCGGGTTCTGGAGCTGATGGAATTGGTTGGGATCGATCGGGCAGAGGAGCGCAGCAAGCTGTGTCCCTACCACTTCTCCGGCGGTATGCGCCAGAGAAGTGTCATGGCGATTGCGCTGGCATCCAATCCGAGGATGCTGTTTGCGGATGAGCCCACCACGGCTCTGGATGTGACCATTCAGGCGCAGATTTTGGATCTGCTCCGGGATATACAGAAAAAACTGGGAACAGCAACGGTTCTGGTTTCCCATGATCTGGGGGTCGTTGCCCGGGTCGCAGATCGGGTCGCGGTCATGTATGCGGGAAAAATCGTGGAGATCGGAACAGCTGAGGAGATCTTCTACGATCCGCGTCATCCGTATACATGGGGCCTGATGCGCTCGCTGCCTGCCTATGCTCAGCAGGGGCAGGAGCTCTATACCATTCCCGGCATGCCGCCTGTTTTGGTGGATCCGCCTGCGGGGGATGCATTTGCCTGCCGCAATGAGTATGCATTGGCAATCGATTATGAGCAGATGCCGCCTATGTTCCGGATCTCGGATACCCACTATGCGGCAACATGGCTGTTGGATCCCCGTGCGCCCCAGATCAAACCACCGATTGGAGGAAAAGCCCATGCCTGAGATCCTATTGGATGTGCAAAATCTAACCCATCACTTCAGACTCAGCAAGACGGCTGTGATCAAAGCGGTGGATGATGTGTCCTTTCAGATCCGAAAAGGAGAGATTTTCGGTCTGGTGGGAGAATCCGGCTCGGGTAAGTCCACGGTTGCCCGCTGTGTCATGAATGTGTACAAGCCTACCTCCGGCTCGGTGATCTATCAGGGGATCGATGCCTGCGATCCTGCCCAGTTCCGCCGGAACAGGAAACTGCTGCAAACCTCCAGACAGTTCATTTTTCAGGACTCTACCTCCAGCCTGAATCAGCGGATGCAGGTTGCGGATATCATTGCAGAGCCGATGCAGATCCACCGCATTACACCTCCCAGAGGCAGCCTTCGGGAGGAGGCCGCCTTTCAGCTGCACTATGTAGGCTTGGATCGATCCTATCTGGATAAATTCCCCTCGGAGCTTTCCGGCGGTATGCGCCAGCGCGTCACCATTGCAAGGGCGTTGTCCATGGAACCGGATCTGCTTGTGGCGGATGAACCGATCGCATCCTTGGATGTGTCCATTCAGGCACAGATTATCAATCTGTTTGCCCATTGCAATCGGGAGCACGGCTGCTCCATTTTGTTCATCGCCCATGATTTGGCGGTGGTGAGATACCTGTGTCATCGTGTGGGCGTTATGTATCAGGGAAAGCTTGTAGAGGTGGCGCAGACCCGGGAGCTGTTCGAAAATCCCCTTCATCCATACACCAAATCCCTGCTGGATGCAATCCCGATCCCGGATCCGCGTCTGGAGCGTGCAAGAATTTGGAAACCTTTTGATCCCGGTCAGTTTGACCGCAGCGGAACATTGCAGGAGATCACTCCGGATCATTTTGTATTGAAGGGAGCGTCCCTATGATTCGTAAAAATCCATACATCTACTACGGGCGGAAACTGCTTGTATTTGTGCTGAGTGTGCTGATCCTGTCTGTGGCGGTGTTCTATATTGCCAGACTGGCACCCGGTGATCCGCTGGTATCCTACTACGGCGATCGGGTGGAGAAAATGAGCGTTGAAGAGCGGCAGTGGGCAGAGCACAAGCTGGGACTGGATGCGCCGATCTATGTGCAGTATGGGCGGTGGTTCCAAAATGCCGCCCACGGAAACTTCGGGATCTCCTTCAAATACAAAATGGATGTCCTTGAGGTCATAGGGGAGCGGATCGGCAACACCCTGATTTTAGGCGGAATTGCCTTTGTTCTGATCTTTGCCGGAGCATTGGGGTTGGGGATCCTGTGTGCCAAGAAGGAGGACGGCATACTGGATCAGTGCCTGTGCAAGGTGGGCACGGTGACAAGCTGTATTCCGGAATTCTGGATGTCCCTTGTCCTGACATTGGTTTTTGCCATCAATCTGGGGCTTTTGCCCAGCAGCGGCGCATATTCTGTGGGGCATAAAAATGACATAGCAGATCGGGCTGTCCATCTGGTGCTGCCGCTGATCGTAGCGGTGATCGACCAC
>JARHYV010000216.1 GCA_029258495.1 Faecousia sp.
TATGTGGTTTTCTTTAATGAGCAGCGTCCGGCATATTCCCTCAACTACCTGACGCCAAAGCAATACCGTGAGACCTACGGAGGTGTTGCGACCGTCTAAAATATTTGCGGAGTCATTACCGAAAAAGAAAATTTAGTGTCCAGTTTTTATTGACTAGTGCACCTCCACCGCCTGTTGGAGGAACAGAAATAGCTGCCCTTAGCACCCACATACAGATGCGGAGGGTATCGAAATTCAAATTTCGATACCCTCCGTTCTTTTATCATGGATGTGCTTTATCTTAGCACAAATCCCTTGCAACCTGAACAATGTGTTCTGCCGACAGACCAAACTGTTTCAACAAGGCAGCCGCCGGTCCGGAATGACCAAATTCATCATTGACACCGATCCGTTCCACTCTAGTTGGATGCTTTTGGGCAAGTAGAGCGCAGACCGCCTCACCCAGACCGCCAATAACCGAATGCTCATCGCATGTAATGATCTTTCCGCACTTTTTCGCAGCTGTCAGCACAAGCTCTTCATCCAAAGGCTTGATAGTTGCCATGTTGATGACCATCGCATCAATCCCCGCCTGCTCCAGCATCTTTGATGCCTCCAGTGCCTCATACACCAGCAGACCATTTGCGATAATGGCTACATCCTTCCCATCCCGAATCAACTCCCCCTTTCCGATCCGGAACTGATAGTCCTCCGGATGGATCACAGGGACTGCGGCTCGACCAAATCGCATATACACCGGTCCATTATGTTCATAAGCGGCACGAACCATAGCTTTTGCCTCTACATCGTCTGCCGGACTCATGACCACCATACCAGGAATGGATCGCATCAATGCAAAATCCTCGCAGCACTGATGGCTCGCACCATCCTCACCAACGGAGATTCCGCCGTGGGTGGCTCCGATCTTCACATTCAAGTGGGGATAGCCAATGGAGTTGCGGACCTGCTCAAAAGCTCTGCCTGCCGCAAACATTGCAAACGATGACGCAAACGGAACCAGTCCTGCGGTGGACATACCGGCGGCAACGCAGATCATATTGGCCTCTGCAATACCGCAGTCAAAATGCCGCTGAGGGAACGCCTTCTGAAAGGTTGCCGTCTTGGTCGCTCCTGCCAAATCAGCATCCAGAACCACCAGATCTTCATGCTCTTCACCCAGTTCTGCCAGTGCCTTGCCATAGCTTTCGCGGGTTGCGATCTTCTTACACTCAGCCATTGTTCTTCCTCTCCAATCCAGCAAGAATTCCCTTTAGTTCCTTCATTGCCTGCTCGTATTGCTCATCATTTGGTGCCTTGCCATGCCAGTCGGCATCATTTTCCATGAAGGACACATCCTTGCCCTTGATGGTTCTCATAACAATCGCAGTGGGCTGTCCCTTGGTCGCACGAGCAATGTCCATTGCCTGTTCGATCTGATCGAAGTCATGACCGTCGATGGTTACCACGCGGAAACCGAAGGACTCCAGTTTCTGCGCAATGGGGTACGGACTCATAACATCGGCAACATTGCCGTCAATTTGCAGACCATTGTTGTCCACGATTGCACAGAAATTGTCCAGCTTATAGTGTGCCGCAAACATGCATGCCTCCCAGACCTGTCCTTCCTGGATCTCTCCATCCCCTAGCAGAGTATAGACTCGATAGTCCTTGCCCAAGGTTTTGCCTGCAAGTGCCATGCCTGCTGCACAGGAGATCCCCTGTCCCAGCGAGCCTGTAGACATATCCACACCGGGAACGGTGTTCATATTGGGATGTCCCTGCAAATAGCTGTCCAGATGCCGCAGGGTAGGCAGATCCTCCGTGGGGAAGAATCCCCGCAGCGCCAGCACGGAATACAGCCCAGGTGCGGTATGCCCTTTGCTGAGGACGAACCGATCCCGCTGCTCCCATTTGGGATTGCCGGGGTCTATATTCAGTTCCCTGAAATACAGATAGGCAAACAAATCAGCCGCAGACAGACTTCCGCCCGGATGTCCGGCTTTTGCTCCATGCGTGGAGGCGATCACGCCCATGCGAACCTTGCAGGCAGCGATCTTTAATTCCAACTTTTCCCTTTCTGTCATATCAAATCTCCTTTGCATTGCATCCAAAATTTTTTCCAGACCGGTGCAGTTCATCACCACAGCAAGCACATCGTCAGCGCTGCTCCGGTCGATCCGATCGTTCAAAATACCACTCGATCACCTGTGCCACGCCATCGTGGTTGTTATCTCGTGTAGTGACGGCATCCGCCGCAGCCTTCACCTCCTGTACCGCGTTGCACATCGCCACGCCGATGCCGGCTGCCTGAAGCATTGGGATATCATTCTGTGCGTCTCCCACTGCTACCGCATCAGCGGTGGAGACCTCCAGCTGTTGACACAGCATCCGAACCGCCTCCCCCTTGCTGATGCCCTTGGGGACGATCTCCAGATAGGCGTCACAGGAAAAGAAAGCGTCCAGCCGATCAGGGTATTGGGTTTGGATCTGAGACTGGAGCTGCTTTAATTTTATCTGGCTGTCCCAGTCGATGGCAAGGCACTTCACAGGGTTCCGATGAAGATCCCGTCGGATATCCTCCAGCACCCGATACCCCATTTCCGTTGCCCTGCTGTATCGCTCCAGTGCCTCATCACAGCCGCACTGCTCCACCAGGATCTCTTTGTCATCATAAGTCTGGATATGCAGCCCAAGCTTGCCGGCAAGTTGGAAGATATGTGCCGCGTCCTCACAGGAAATGGTTCTGGAATAGATTTCCCGTCTGCTGCTCCAATCATATATCAAACCGCCGTTGCAGGCAATCAGATAGCATCCGGGGCGATCCAGCTGAAGGAGCCGTGCCTGCCTGAGTGCACTGGGCAGCGGTCTTCCCGTGGTGATGATCACACGATGACCGTGACTCAGTATCCGTTTTAAGGCATCACGGTTCCCCTGTGTAATATGCTTGGAATCATCCAGAAGCGTTCCATCCAGATCCAAAAACAGCATTTTTTTATCCATATCATCCCTCAGAAATTCACATCATTCAATCCAACCTGGCAAACCTCAATCCCCCTGTCACGCAAGGATTCCACCGCATAGGGATCTGCTTTTTCATCGGTAATCAAGATCACCTTTCGTTCATAAACGCAGCTTCCGTAATGGGTAGGCTGCTGATCGTCGGTTGCAATCTTGGTGTGATCGGCAAGGATGTACACATCCTTGGTCGTTCTGGCGATCATCGCCTCGTTGATCCCGATTTCCATGGGAATATTATAGCTGAATTCCCCCCGAGGTGTGACACCGGTGCAGCCGATAAAGGTCTTATCCGCTGTTGCATCCAGCAGGCATCGCATAACCGTATCTCCCACCATGATATGACGGCGAAGCTCTCCTCCGGTCAATGTCACCGTGACACGCTGCTCACATTCCAGATCCACAACCTTACCATTGTTTGTAATCACATGGACATTTTGTGCCGCCATATGATCCAGAAGCCCCAATGCACACCGGCTGCCATTGATGAAAATGGTATCCCCGTTACTGACCTTTGTCGCAGCATAGCGGCTCAGCAGCCGTCTGTACAGGATCAGCTCCTCTTCCGGTGTCATGCACTGGTACGCCGGATTGATCTGTGCTCCTCCATGAAACCGTCTAATCATATGACGATCTTCCAGATACTGTAGATCCCGCCGAACGGTCATGGTGGACAGATCAAATATCTGTGCCAGTTCCTCCACCTTGACCGACTCATATTTTCGGATCATCTTCAAGATTTCCGATCTGCGATTCTCAACAAAAATGTGTTCGCGCTTCATTGACTCCTTGTTCCTCTCCAAAATTCAGGGGGATCAAACCAGAACCAGCTTCAAAAGTTGGTCAAAATGACTGATTCGGGCAAATTCAGAGTGTCCCTGTACAGCCTCGTCGTCTGTACAATACCAGACCGCCTGCATCCCAGCGTTCCTTGCCCCCATAATATCATTTTTCAGATTGTCCCCCACATACAGGCATTGTTCCGCCGGCACCCCAGCCTTGCAGGCACAGTGTGCAAAGAGCCTTGGCGAGGGTTTTTCCGCTTGGGTCTCTTCACTGCTTACAACAAAGTCGAAATATTGCAGCAGGTGCAGTGCCTCCAGCTTTTTGAGCTGGTAATCAATGGTCATATTGGTGCCAATACCCAAGATGCAGCCTCCAGCCTTCAGTGCCGTAAGACAATCCGAAATTCCGGGAGACGGTTTCGCCGCCGCAATGAGCGTACCCCAGTACAGCTCACTCATAGGCAGTGCATGTTCCAGTCCCAGACCGTTTTCCTCCAGCAGAACCTGATAGCGAAGCAGCCTGTCATGCATTGCAGCACAGGCTCCTCCCAGTCGCCGCATAAGGATCTCCGCCGCCGCATCATGGCAGGCAGCAAACTGCTGGGCATCCATGCTGAAGCTTCGCTGTGCATACTCACACAGGGCATTCCAAGCCTGTTTATGACAATTATCATAGCTGTAAAGCGTATTGTCAATATCAAATATAACCGCACGAATCATTTTCTCGCTCCCAATACATATCCATGTACAAAAAAATCCGGGAATCGATCTTTTTCCAAAAGGTTCCCGGATTTTTATGTGTCAGTCAGGACTCAATCCACCAGACCTGCATCCCGCAGTGCCTGTTCCATTTCCGTCACAGACATGATATTTTTCAGTCCAAGAACCTTGGTGCCTTTTTCCTCTGCCGCCTTAAACATGCTGGCGAAATTCCGAGCACAGAAAACAACATCATAGGAAGATGCACAGGACTTCCCCTCTGACAGGGCACAGTGATGGATCTTACCGGGCTTGATGCCCAGCTTAGTCAGCACCTTCTGCATGGTCATCTTCATCATCAGGGAAGAGCCGGCACCATTGGCACAGCATACCAAAAAAGACTTGTTATCCAAAGTAGCCATTGTTAAAATCTCCTTTTCCGATTCATTTAATTAGATGTATGTTTACCCGACGGGCTTTCCCCGTCTCTGTGAGCGGGCAGATCCAGCTTCTGCAGGATTTGCCCGCTCTCGTTGGGCTGTTGCTTATTTTTCGTTCTTATAAGCCTTGTATGCCTCGTAATCCTCGGTAATCAGGAAGTAACCCTTAGGATCTCTGCGATACTCGATCTGGGGAATGATTAGCAGGATCACCGCCACCAGCGCCAGACCAATGTAGCCCAGATACTTCATGATGATGGTGAACAGAGGCCACACCGTTGCCCAGTCAAACATGCCCAGATAGCCACCGTAGGCTGCCATACCGACCCAGCCTGCAATGAATGCAGAACCGAATACCTGAATCAGTCCGGATAGGAACGGGATGACCAAGCATGCCTTCAAGCCGCCTTTTTCATTGGCAACCAGACCGATTGTGGCATTGTCAAAGAACACAGGGACGAACCCGCAGATGATAATGGTTGGGCTGCCCGCAAAAATCAGAACTGCAATGGCGATCAGCTGACCCACCAGACCTGCCAGGAACCCAAAGGTAACTGCATTTGCGTCACCAAAGCCATAGCAGACTGCACAGTCCACACCGGGAACAGATGCCGGAAGCAGCTTGTCCGCAATTCCCTGGAAGGATGCTGTCAGCTCCGTCACAAAGGTACGCACACCCAGCTGCAAAACTGCCAGATAAACCGCAAAGTGCAGAGACTTGTCAATGACAAACCACACAAAATTGGTACCCTCTGCCAGCCCCTGATTTTCAACAAAATAGGGCTTGCCGATGATCCCCATGATAGAGCCGAAGAAAATGGTCATCAGAACTGCGGTGCAAACCATGTTCTCGTTAAAGATCGAGAAGAAGCCGGGCAGCTGTAGATCACCGACCTTCTTGACCTTGCGGGTCACATTCCCATCCTTATCCTTTCGCTCGCCAAACAGCTTGTCTGCAAGAAAATACCCCAGCCTGATACCAAACATCTGCTGGTGCGCGATAGCAAAGCCTGCACCATCAGTCAGTTCCTGCATAGGCTTAACCGTCAGGTTTGAACCGACCGCCCAGTATGCTCCCAGAATGATGGACATACAGATCAGCATCAAAACATCATTTTTCAGCAGGGCAGGCATCGCAAACATAATCAGCCAGAATGCGGTTGCAGCCTGCTGAACCTGAACATGTCCGGTGGTGAAGAGGGTGCGGCATTTTGTGTACTTGTTGAAGCGTACCAGCAGGATATTCACAAGGAACGCAATCAACAGCAGCATCATGACCTGAGAAAATCCCTTACCGAAGACCTCGGTGACACCGGCTGTCACTGCATTCTGTCCGTAATAAGGATCGATCACGCAGGCTGTCAGATCAAACCGATCCTTCAATCCCGCCAAAATGGGACGGAAGGTGGTGACCAGTCCGCTGGAGCCTACATTCAGGATCAGCATGCCGATAATCGCCTTCAGCGTACCGCCAATGCAGTCATACCATTTTTCACGCTTCAGAATATAACCCAGCAGGGTCAGGAAGCCAACCATGTAAGGAGCCTTTTGCAGAATATAAGTGGCAAAGAACTCCCAAATGGATTTCAACACTTGTAAAATTTCCATGTTTTTCTCCTCTCTGATCTCTCAAACCCGATCAACATTCCCCATCACTGGGGTGTTCAGACTCCGCCGTCAGAATATCTTCCGGTGTCTGTGCCTCCATCAGGGCATCCAGCAATGCTTCGTTGCAGAAAATATCCATCAGCTGCTGAATGTTATTCAGATGCTCGTCCGGATTGCATGCAGCAATGGTAAAGAAGAGTTTTGCGACCTTCTCTTCACCATCCTCATCTGTACCGAAGCTCACAGGCTCCTTTACGCACATGAAGCCGATCCCAGTCTTATGTACACCGCTGGCATTCTCCTGAGAATGAGGCATTGCCACATAATGCTCGAACACCACATAGGGACCGTACTTTTCGATGCAGCTCACGATCTGCCTATAGTAATCCGGCTCCACGCTGCCGTCATCTACCAAGCTCTGTGCCGAGAGCCGGACCGCTTCCTGCCACGATGGCACACTGTCCTCAAATCGATAGTGTTTCTTTTCTACGATTGTCTGCAACACACTTGACATGATCTCTGTCTCCTTTCCAAATCACACTTACAGGCAGGAGCGGTAGGGGATATTCTGAGGATGCTCGAAGCAGTCTTCAAATCCACGGCGGTGGTGATAGTAGATCTTATCCTGATCCTGCGGATAGGTGTACTTTCCGCCGACCTGCCAGAAGAAAGGATGGAACTGATACTCGTTTCGGTCCTTCTTGAAATCATAAAGCAGCTTGATTTCCTCACAGTCTGCCTGGAAATTGGTCCATACATCCCAGTGAATCGGAACCACCACCTTACACCGCAGATTCTCTGCCATACGCAGCACATCTACAGAGGTCATCTTGTCCTGCATACCGATGGGATTCTCACCAAAGGAACCAAAGGCTACATCGATGTCGTA
>JARHYV010000315.1 GCA_029258495.1 Faecousia sp.
ACAAGCGAACCTTTGGTGGACGGATCCGATATCCGTCCAGCTCAATGGGGTCTTTCAGCCTCTCCAGTTTGTCCGCAGCAAAGCCGTTCACCCAGACGCGATAGGTTTTTTGAACCTCGTGCTTTGGATGCATCAGCTTGTTTGCAAAGTCTCCGTCATTGGTGAACAGCAGCAGTCCCTCTGAGTCCATATCCAGTCTGCCCACAGGATAGACCCGAACGCCGCAGTCCGCTACCAACTGAGAAACATTTTTCCGTCCCTTTTCATCAGACAACGTGGTCACATATCCTCTGGGCTTATTCAGCATCAGGTACACAGTTTTCCCACCTTTGGGCAGCGGTCTGCCATCCACCGTGATCCGATCCGTCGTTTCGTCTGCACACTGCCCCACCGATGCGGTTTCCCCGTTGCACTGCACCCTGCCCTCAGCGATCCATATTTCCGCCTGTCTTCGGGAACAAAGACCGCTGGATGCTATGATTTTCTGCAATCGTTCCATGAAATCTATCCTCCGAACCATCTTTCCCAGATGGATTTTTTCTCTGTTTCCTGCTCCTGCTCCACGGTATTGCCATATGTCACGCCGATCCGCCCTGCGATCCGATCCCCAAGCATCACATACGCATATCCTGCATCCGCACCTTCTGCGATCGGCGCATATGCAAACGCCCGCGTATCCATGCAGATCTCAGGCCGTTCGCCTTCTGCCAGAGCGTAAGCAAAATCATCCTTTGATATGATTGCGACCTTGGTTCCGTCTCCGCCCATGACAGGGCGATAACCGATCACATCCCCGGCTGACACGATGGTCTTGACCTGATAATCCCGAAACCCCTGCTCCATCAGTTGAATATGATCATTCCAATCATCCGGCGCATGGATCGTCACGCAGATCAATCTTCTGTCATTTCGACTGGCACTGGATACCAGAATGCGGCCTGCCGCCTTGGTAAAGCCCGTCTTGACCCCTTCCGCTCCGTCCAGCCGCCACAAAAGCTTATTGTGATTGGTCAGGCAGCGTTCCCCGATCCGGAGCTGCTTTGTAGAAACCGTTTTTTCAAAGATAGGGTCTTCCATGGCATATGCCGCCAGAACAGCCAGATCCCGGGCCGTTGAATGATGATCCGGCGCATCCAGACCGTTGGGGTTTTCAAAATGCGTATTGCTAAGCCCTAAAGATCTTGCCTTGTCATTCATCAGCTGCACAAAGCCCTCCACGGTTCCACCTGCATAAATCGCAAGCGCAACCGCCGCATCATTGCCGCTTTGCAGCATCAAGCCATACAGCAGCTCCTGCACGGTGAGCACTTCCCCCTCTTTGAGGTACATAGAGCTTCCTTCTATTCCAACTGCCTCCCGAGGGATCTTCACCCGATCCAAAACATTGCACTGCTGGCAGACCACCAGAGCTGTCATGATCTTCGTGGTGCTTGCGATCAGACTTTCTTCGTCTGCCCGATGCTCATAAAGTACACGACCGGTTTGTGCATCCATCAATATTGCTTTTTGCGCAGAGATCGCCTGTGCATCTACTGAGAATAAAAGGACGGCAACCAGCACCATGGCCGCCGTCCGTATCGTTGATCGTTTCATTTACTTCACCCATGGTTATTATCCCCGGGGAAAGCAAGCTTATTCCGCTTTAGGCTGACTTTTCTTATCGATGATCGCAGAAACCTTGTCGATCACATCCGGCACCATCTCTACCAGGCGGTCTGCCGTCGTATTAGGCGCTGCCGACACCGGCAGCATCCGGACAGAGTCACCCTTGATCACTAGGAACGCAATCGGGGTCACCTTGACGCCGCCGCCTGCACCGCCGCCGAAGGGCATCTGCTGGCTGGATGACTTCTTACTCTCAAAATCCGATCCTGCTCCGCCAAAGCCCACGCTCACCTTTGATACAGGGATGATCGTGACCCCATCGGGAGTCGTGATCGGGTCTCCGATCACAGAGTTGACATCTACCATTTCACGGATCTTTGCAATGGTATTTTCCAGCATATTGGGTAAATTCTGGCTCATAGGTTTGCACCGCCTTCTCGTTGTTTTTGAATACCTGTATAAGTTCTGAACAGCCGCAGTCCATATCGCATCAGCAAACTCAGCGCTCTGGCTACCGTGATCGTAAGATCCAGTCTTGCCGATACCACTGTTTCTTCTGCATCGAAATCACAGTGCAGCTGCACATCCTGCTTTTGTATCACAAACCAGTGGTGCAGCTGTGCAAGGAGTCCTGCAACCGCCACATTCATTCTTCCGTAATTGATCGCCAGATCACATGGATCCTCCTGAGCCAAAGTCACATGGACTTTGAGGTAACGGACGCGGATCTTTCGCCGCAGATCCCCAAGCAGCTCCCGAAGGACATCCACAAGGGGAAGAAAATCTTTCCAACTTCCGCCCTTGCGCTCACCATCGTCACTTTGAGATGAAACCATCCTCTTGGTTTCAGCAGTCTGGCTTTTCTCCGCCGGAGCAGATGCCTTCTGCCGGGGGATCTCCTCCTGCACAGCCGGTTCATGATCGTCGAGCTGTATCGGCTGAGGTTCCTGCTCTGGAGATGTTTCTTCATCCGTGTGTTCCTCACGGCTCTTTTTGGATGGATAAAACCGCACACGCACCGGGCCGATCACGACCCATGCAAAGACTCCATCCTGCTGATATTCTGCCGACACTCCCAGTGGGAAAATCGCCAACAGGAAGACGATCCCCAACGCAATGAGCCACCCCATCACACCTGCTCCTGCGTCTGCTGCGGCTGCTCCTGTTTCTCTTCCGAAGGAACCTCATCGCTTTCCAGCAGACCGAAACTGACCCGTTCGATCTCCGGCAGTTCCTCCAGAGTGCTCAAGCCAAATGTACGCAAAAAATCAGGTGTTGTTGCATATTGGATGGGTCTGCCCGGTACATTCAGT
>JARHYV010000029.1 GCA_029258495.1 Faecousia sp.
CAGGTGGCATCCCCCTTGATCGTGAATGGGTTCTGCCTTGTGATCTTTACCGCTGCCGTTTTGTGCGGCACATTCCTGTGGGATGGTTCCTGGAAACAATATAGGACGCTCCTGAAGGCTGACAATCATCAAGCGGATTACCTCAAGCTGTATGGCCCCGGTCCCTTGCTGATCAATATGGGGCTGTTGGGACTATGTATTCTGGCCTATTATAATCTGATTGGTGTTCCTATGAATGGTGTGACCTTCGGATGTATCTTCTGTGTCGTTTCCTGCTGTGGCTGCGGAAGTAATCCTAAAACTGTACTGCCCATTTTCTTGGGGTATGTCATCGCATCTTTCGGTCTTGGTCACATCTCGCAGGCCTTGGGTGGTGAATTCAAAAACCTGATCTACGCACAATCCATTGCTGTGGGTGCCTGCTTTGCCACCGGTATGTCCCCCATTTCCGGAAAATACGGTGTACTGGCCGGTATGGTCGCCGCTGGACTGCATCTGACAATGGTCACATGCCTGCCCTCTCTGCATGGAGGTTTCTGTTTGTACAACGGCGGTTTTACCGCAGCCTTGGTCTGTCTGATGATGGTACCTCAGCTGGAGCGTTTCTGCAAAACCAAATATGAGCACATCGCCGCCTGAGTAAGCCGCTGATATTGTTTCATATAATCAGACTGATCTCCCATATTGCCCGAAAAAGCCCTCACATTTTCATAAATGTGAGGGCTTTTTGTGATCCTTGACACATGTGCTATAATACAAGAGTTGCAGGATTTCCTAGCACAAAATAATGGTGTTTTCCACAAAAGCGGGAACACTGACCTTATGAGATGATCTGTGCGATTCTTGACATTCCTGTGATATTTGATATACTTATCATGGATTATTAAATGACAAAAAGATAAAATTCACCAGAAAGAAGGATGAAATATGGCTCAGGAACTAAAGCCCAACGAAGGCAAACAGGGCGTAACCATTATCGACGGGGTGTCCTATCAGCGGCTGCCCATCAAGACCCATCTGGTCACTCTGGAAGATAACATCGTTTCCGTTGCCGACCAGTACGGTACCCCTGTCCTCACAGAGCCCGACGATATTCTGTTTATTTCCGAGAAGTGTGTTGCATGCACACAGCCCGGTCGTGCTATCCCTCTCAAGGATATCAAGCCCCGCAAGCTTGCTGTATGGCTCAGCAGTCATGTTACTTAGACAAAACACGGCATCGGTCTCGGCTTGCCCGAAACCATGGAATGTGCTTTGGTTGAATGTGGTGTCCTGAAGATCCTCTTTGCAGCTGCCGTTTCCGTCATTGGCAAAAAGATCTTCCATAAGAAGGGTTGGTTCTACCAAGTTGCCGGATACAAAGCACGCTCCATCGACGGCCCCTGCCACAACACCATTCCCCCTTACAACCACTATGTCGTGCTCGGCCCGCTGAATCCCGATCAGGTAGCTAAGGATGTAGCTGCAAAAATCGGCCACAGAGCCATGGTCGTTGATATCAACGATCTGGAAGGGCAGATCCTGGGCGTCAGCGATGCAAGCATGGACAAGAATCTCTATGTCCGAATTCTGAAGGATAATCCTCTGGGACAGGACGATCAGCA
>JARHYV010000045.1 GCA_029258495.1 Faecousia sp.
TTCTACACCGGCAAGAACTACAAGATCGGTGAGACCCATGACGGCTCTGCTACCATGGACTGGATGGCTCAGGAGCAGGAGCGTGGTATTACCATTACTTCCGCTGCAACCACTTGTATGTGGAAGGACTGCCGCCTGAACATCATCGACACCCCGGGTCACGTTGACTTCACCGTTGAAGTTGAGCGTTCCCTGCGTGTTCTGGACGGTGCTGTCACCGTTCTGTGTGCTAAGGGCGGTGTTGAGCCTCAGACTGAGACCGTTTGGCGTCAGGCTGACGAGTACAAGGTTCCCCGTATGATCTATGTCAACAAGATGGACATCCTGGGTGCCGACTTCTACCGCGTTCTGAACATGATCCACGAGCGCCTGAAATGCAATGCAGTTGCTCTGCAGCTGCCCATCGGTTCCGAGGCTTTCTTCAAGGGCAATGTTGACCTGCTCACCATGAAGGCAAATGTCTTCTATGATGATCTGGGTAAGGATGTCCGTGAGGAAGAGATCCCCGAGGATATGATCGACATCTGCAACGAGTATCATGAAAAGCTGATGGACGCTGTTTCCACTCTGGATGATGACATCGCTATGATGTATCTGGAGGGTGAAGAGGTTCCCGTTGACATGATCAAGGCTTGCATCCGTAAGGCTACCATTGCCAACGAGATGGTTCCCGTTGTCTGCGGTACTTCTTACAAGAACAAGGGCGTTCAGCAGGTTCTGGATGCTGTTGTCGATTACATGCCCAGCCCCCTGGATAAGAAGGGCATCAAGGGCGTGAACCCCGAAACCGGCGAAGAGGATTTCCGTCCCGCATCTGACGAGGCTCCCTTCTCCGCTCTGGCATTCAAGATTGCTACCGACCCCTATGTCGGCAAGCTGTGCTACTTCCGCGTTTACTCCGGCACTCTGGCTAAGGGCACCACTGTCCTGAACTGCACCAAGCAGTCTAAGGAGCGTCTGGGCCGTATTCTGCAGATGCACTCCAACCACCGCGAAGACATCGATATCGTCTACGCCGGTGATATCGCTGCTGCTGTCGGTGTCAAGAACACCACCACCGGCGATACCTTCTGCGATGAGGATCACCCCATCATTCTGGAGTCCATGGTCTTCCCTGAGCCCGTTATCAGCGTTGCAATCGAGCCTAAGACCAAGGCCGGTCAGGAAAAGATGGGCATTGCACTGTCCAAGCTGGCAGAAGAAGATCCCACCTTTAAGACCTACACCGATCAGGAAACCGGTCAGACCATCATCGCCGGTATGGGTGAGCTCCATCTGGAGATCATCGTTGACCGTCTGCTGCGTGAATTCAAGGTAGAGGCCAATGTTGGTGCTCCTCAGGTTGCTTACAAGGAAACCATCCGCAAGAGTGTCGAGCAGGACACCAAGTATGCTCGTCAGTCCGGTGGTAAGGGCCAGTACGGTCATGTTAAGATCCGTGTTGAGCCCAATGAGCCCGGTAAGGGTTACGAATTCGTCAATGCCATCGTCGGCGGCTCTATTCCCAAGGAATATATCCCCGCAGTTGACGCTGGTATTCAGGGCGCTATGGCTGCCGGTGTTCTGGCGGGCTACCCTGTTGTTGATGTGAAGGTCACTCTGTATGATGGTTCTTACCACGAAGTTGACTCTTCCGAAATGGCATTTAAGATTGCCGGTTCTATGGCATTCAAGGAGGCTTGCCGGAAGGCCAACCCCGCAATTCTGGAGCCCATCATGAAGGTTTCCATCAATGTTCCCGACGAATACATGGGCGTCGTTATCGGCGATGTTACCGCTCGCCGCGGCAACATCCTGGGTCAGATCACCAGAACTGGTTCTGTCCAGATCGACGCAAATGTTCCTCTGTCCGAGATGTTCGGTTATGCTACCGACCTGCGTTCCAAGACTCAGGGCCGTGGCAACTACTCCATGGAGCCCAGCCACAA
>JARHYV010000139.1 GCA_029258495.1 Faecousia sp.
CATGTGGATGCGATACTGGAAACCAGCTGAGCGACCTCGTCATCGTAGGACAGATTGTGCAGCCCGAGCAGCAGCATTTTCAGATCCACAAGATTGTACACGCTCATGGTGATGGAAACAAGCACCAGAGTTGCGCAGTGGGAAAAGATGTTGCGCAGGATCTTTCCGGTGGGCTCGGGGGTTTCTTCGGTACCGCCTGCGACAGGGAATTGCTCCCGGTTGGCTCGGTGGGTGCTCAGCAGATACAGCTGCGCAGCCACTGCGCCCACAGCAGCGCCGATCAGAGCGACGCCTACGCCGACCGCCACATCGGCTTTCAGGATATAGATGGCGATGTAGGAGCCGCTGAGCACAAAGACGATGCGGATAAACTGCTCGATCACCTGACTGCGGGAAGGAGGAGCCAAAAACTTATGCCCCTGTAAATATCCTCGTTTCATGCTCAGAAACGGAACGATCAGCAGGCAGTAGGAAACGGCTCTCACGGCAAAGGCGATCTCGCTGACAGATACACCCTCGGTCATGTCCTTCAGGAAATACCGCCCCACCTGCTGCGCAAACAGCTGCAGGAAGGCGAATGCAGCCAGTGATATGCCCACAACCATATAAAGTCCCAGTGAATAAGCCTTCTCCTTGGAGCGGAACTTCCCGAGGGAGTTGTATTCGCTGATGACGATGCTGATAGCGATGGGGATGCCGGCGGTAGAGATGTCCAGAAACAGCGTGTAGATGCTGTATGCATAGGAGTAGATGATGCCGCCCTTGTCCACGATGATGCCGTAGAAGGGGATGTTGTAAAGCGCACCCATGATCTTTGTGATCACAATGGCGAGATATGCAATGGCGGTACCCTCTACAAAACTATTTTTGTGAATTTTTTTACCCACGAAAAAACCTCTTTTGTTGATAGAATTGTACGAAATCTTTCACGCATTGCGTTTTTTGGATGAGATCATCTGAAAAACTGCATGAAATCGCATAATTTTACAGCCGGAAACGCCAGCTGTCCGGGCAATTATAGCACATTTTTACAGGAACTACAACCTTATCGGGAAAGTTCACCGGATGAAAGAATTTCAATATGCGAATTTGAAGTTGGGCATTTTGCCAAATAAGTACCGAATATGTGCCAATTTCCCATTCGGATATGGGATTTTGTAAAGGTGTTCCGGAAGAAGAGGGGCTTTTTCTTATGATGACCCAAAATGGAAATGTTACCACATTGTCCGTCTATGAGAAATTATGGAATATACTACGATCATCTGCGTGTTGACAGGCAGATGATAAAATGACCGCCATTGCGGAAAAACCACAATGGCGGTCGATATGAACATATACAGGGGCAGCGAAAATCAGAAATCTACCTCGGTGTCGTAGTAGCAGCACTTCAGCAGTTTTTCCATCTCGTCCTGACTGGGCTGACGGGGGTTGGAACCGGTGCAGGCATCGGCAATGGCATTCTTGGCGATCTCAGGCAGTCTCTGCAGGAAGATCTCCTCGGAAACGAAGCCCTGCTCGGTGGGATAGCTGTCGGCACCGTAGTGCTTGATGCACTGGGGGATGTTCAGCTCGTCGTTCATCTTACGCAGATGAGCGATCAGCAGCTGGACCTTCTCCTCCACGGAAGCACCGCCCAGACCCATGTAGTCAGCGATCTCGGCGTAGCGGGCAGCAGCATCGGGGTTCTTGGCGTTGTAAGCGATGACCTTGGGCAGGTACATGGCATTTGCAGCACCATGGATGATGTGAGCACCCTGATCCTCGAACACGGCACCGGTCTTGTGTGCCATGGAGTGGACGATGCCCAGCAGAGCATTGGAGAAGGACATACCGGCAAGGCACTGGGCGTTGTGCATGCTTGCGCGCTTGTCCATGTCGCCGTTATAGGAACTGACCAGATCCTTCTGGATCATCTTGATTGCAAAGATCGCCAGAGGATCGGTGTAGTCGCAGTGAGCGGTGGAGACATATGCCTCGATGGCGTGGGTCATTGCGTCCATACCGGTGTGGGCAACCAGCTTCTTGGGCATGGTCTCTGCCAGATCGGGATCGACGATGGCAACGTCGGGAGTGATCTCGAAGTCAGCCAGAGGATACTTGATACCCTTCTTGTAGTCGGTGATGACGGAGAAGGCGGTAACCTCGGTAGCGGTGCCGGAGGTGGAGGGGATTGCACAGAAGTGAGCCTTCTTACGCAGTTTGGGCAGACCGAAGACCTTGATCATGTCTTCAAACTCGATGTCGGGATACTCGTACTTGATCCACATAGCCTTTGCTGCATCGATGGGGGAGCCGCCGCCCATGGCAACGATCCAGTCGGGCTGGAACTTCAGCATTGCCTCAGCACCGCGCATAACGGTGTCAACAGAGGGATCGGGCTCGATGCCATCGAAAACCTGAACCTCCATGCCGGCTTCTTTCAGATAAGAAACGGCTCTGTCCAGAAAGCCGAACTTTCTCATGGCGCTGCCGCCGACACATACCATGGCGCGCTTGCCTTCGAATGTTTTCAGAGTTTCCAGAGTGCCTTTTCCGTGATAAAGGTCGCGGGGTAATGTAAATCTTGCCATAATGATTTTCCTCCCAATATGTTTTTGATGGCACGCAGCCGAATTAACAGCCACATGGATTCAGAATTTTTCGGCAGACACTGACGGGATAATCCGGACAGGGTCTGTAAAAACTGTATCCGTTATTGAGTTATCGATAAATAAATATCGTTATCTAACAAGTAAATTATAAGATAGGAATAAAGAAAAGTCAAGTACCCCT
>JARHYV010000100.1 GCA_029258495.1 Faecousia sp.
AAAAGGGGATCGATACGGTTGACAACCAGTTTATGATGAAATTGGATGGAAAACTCAAATGGGTGTCCGGTGTCGGATATCGTCATCCGTCCATGCCTTCCAAAATGATCCTGATCCTCAGAGATATCGACCAGAAAAAACGAAGGGAGCTTGCCTTGCAGCAGCAGGCGGAGCGGGATGGTTTGACGGGGCTGTACAATGCCGCAACAACCAAACGAAAGATCGAAGAGGCATTGGCTTATGGCTATATGACGGATGAGAAACAGGTATTTGTACTGCTCGATCTGGATAACTACAAGGAGATCAACGATACCTTTGGACATTCCTGCGGAGATCAGGTTTTGGTAGAAGTTTCGCAAATGATGCAGCAAAACTTCCGTTCCAGTGATATCATTGGCAGAATCGGCGGTGATGAATTTGTGATTTTCTTACGCAATATCAGATCCTATGAGCATGCAGAGTCACTGATCCAGAATGTTTGTGAAAAAATCCATAAAACATACCTCAAAGAGGATAAGAAAGTCACACTGTCTGCATCCGCCGGCATCACATGGGTACCGGTGGACGGCCGCACTTATACAGAGCTGTATCAAAAATCAGACACAGCATTGTACGAGGTGAAGCGTGACACCAAAAATGGATATAAACACTATGGAGATGAACGACATATAACAGAGTAATGGAAGAAACGGCTCAGACGACCGTGATTTGTACAGTCACCCATGGAGTTGGCCGATCATATGTGCTATGGTTGTCTGGAAATGATTATCGGAGGGGAAGCGAGTGCGCGATAAAAATAAAAACAATAAGACAGTACATGAAAGACTTCAGCAGTATATCGATGCGATCCAGTTCTTCGATGAAAGCTTGGACGAATATATTTATATCTACGATCTTACTTCAGAACGAGTGTTTTTAACGGATAGGATCCGAGAAAAATATCCAATTCCGCCGGCGGACGATAATGGCAATGATTTCAAGGACTGGAATGATATTGTTTATCCCAAGGATCGGGAATTGATGGATCATTACCGCGAGCTGATGTTTGAAGGGAAAATCAAGTCCTTCAACATTGCGTATCGGATCATGGATCGTGCCGGAAATAAAGTGTGGATCCGGGTAAAAGGGGCGCTCCGGGAAAAGGATGATACACAGTCCCTGCTTTTGGTAGGGCGGATCTCGGAAATGACATCGGATGGAATGATCGACCGGTTGACAGGACTCTGCGGCCCGGAAAAATTGATGGAGGATATGCAGCAGCATCTTGCAAGCTCCGATGGATATCTGATGGTTCTTGATCTTGATAACTTCAAAAATCTGAATCTCAGCCAAGGCAGACCATTTTGCGATAATATACTGAAAAAGGTTGCGGCGATCCTGGATGAGCACGCAAGATATCCTATGGAGCTGTATCGGATGGAAGGCGACTGCTTTGCTGTGAATTTCATCCAGAAACAGCGGGAAGATGTGGTAACCTTTTACAGCGCGATAAAGAAATCACTGGAGCAGATCTGTTCGTTCTCTGCCGGTGTGGTCAACTATCATCATACAGATGCACCGGACAGCAGTGCCCTTTATCTCTATGCGGAAAATGCACTGGATCAGGCCAAGAGAGAAGGAAAAAATCGTCTGGTCTTTTTCTCTGAGGAAGATTACCAGAGAAACCTAAAGCAGATCGAACTGGTGGCAGAATTGAAAAATGCGGTGGAACATCAATTCGCCGGTTTTCATCTGGAATATCAGCCCCAGATCAGCGGCAGGGACTTCAGCCTTTATGGTCTGGAGGCGCTGATTCGCTATGAGTCGCCGTCAAGAGGGCGGATCAGCCCGGAGGAATTTATCCCCATTTTGGAGCAGACAGGCTTGATCTGCCCCGTGGGAAGATGGGTGTTGCAGACGGCAGTCGCTCAGTGTGTAAAATGGAGAGGCGACTTCCCGGACTTGCATATGAGCATCAACATGTCCTATGTACAGCTTAATAAGAACTGTGTAACGGATATGGTTCTGGATACCCTTGAAAAAGCGGGACTTCCGGGGGATGCTCTCACCTTGGAGCTGACAGAGTCTGTCCAACTTCAGAATTATGACCACTTTAACAAGATCTTCTATCAATGGAAACAGCGTGGGATCCGGATTTCTATTGACGACTTCGGTACGGGATATTCGAGCCTCAGCTATCTCAAGAGGATCGAGATCGATGAGGTCAAGATCGATAGATGCTTTGTAGAGCATGTCCAATATAATTCCTACAATTTTCATCTGCTCAGTAATATGATCGAGCTGGCTCACAGTGCAAAGATCGATGTGTGCTGTGAGGGAGTGGAAACCATGGAAGAGCTTATGGCACTTCAGCAGCTGCACACAGATCTGCATCAGGGGTTCTTTTTCTCCAAGCCATGCACTGTTTCGGAATTCGAGCGGCTGTATCTGACCCAGGATTCGCAGGAGTATCAGGAGCGTGTCCGCAAGGAAAAAGAGCTCCGGTCGATGGAGTCCAATGAGATCAAGAAACGACTGGAAGAGCTTTGCAGCGAAGAAGTGGGCAATATTACAGAAAGCATGGATGAGATCGTCTATGTCAGCGACCCGGATACCTATGAGCTGTACTATCTGAATGGGACTGGGCGAAGGTTGACAGGCGTATACGATTATAAGGGCCAAAAATGCTACAAAGTCCTGCAAGGCAGACAGTCCCCTTGCGAGTTCTGTACAAATTCCCAAATCTGCAAGGATCGTTTCTTGATTTGGGAACGGGAAAATAAATTCCTGAACAAACATTTTCTGCTGAAGGATAAGCTGATTCCGTGGAAGGGAAAGATGGCTCGAGTCGAAATCGCCGTGGATATCACGGAAAAAGAAATTTTGAGCCAGCAGATCCAAAAACGACTGCATTTTGAGCGTGCGATCCTGGATTCCTGTCGGATCCTTGTCAGCGAGCCGAAACCGGAGCAGGCTGTGTATCAGGTGCTGAAAATCATGGTTGAGTTCTGCCAAGGTACCCGAGCGTATATTATCAAACCCGACGACGACGGTTCACACTGGACTACCGTTTGGGAATGGAGGGCAGAGAATGGCGCAGTCCCGAAAGAAGACTCTGCGGATCGCCTTGAACAGGAGGCGCTGAAGATCACACATCCCATTATGCGAGCTGGAAGAACGGTTGGATTTATCGGTATCGATAACCCCAGTAACACGGAAACGGGTAGAGAACTGGTGAAAACAATGGCATATTTTCTTGGGTATACCATTGTGGGAGAAACCAAACAACTGCCTGAATTATATGATTGATCCATGATTGGAAAGCCATTGCGGTTCGATGAACTGCAATGGCTTTTTTCTATGCAGAGGGTAGAATAGAGAAATATTTTCCATATTGCAAATAATTTGTCGGAATGTAATGGGTTATGTAATGGGCGTTCCGATATAATATCGATACAATCTTGTAAGATCAGGGAATGCTGGATGCAGATAGACTGAAACGGGATGACGAGTCCAAATACAACAGGTGATAGCAGATATGATGGATAAAGAACTGAGAAAAATGAAACGAAGTGACCTGCTGGATATTCTTGTACAGCAGAACCATAAAATCGAGCGTCTGGAGCAGGAGTTGAAAATCTGCAATCAGGAATTGGCAAATCGTCAGATCCAGATAGATAATGCCGGTTCAATCGCTGATGCATCCTTGGCGCTTAACGGCATCTTTGAGGCTGCTCAGGCGGCTTGTCAGCAGTATATGGACAATGTCAAGCGGCGCAGCGATCAGCAGGAACAAATTTGTGTGGAGCTGGAGCGGCAGACAAAGGAACAGTGTGAGCGGATGCTTTTGGATGCACAGCGTCAGGCGGATGCTTATTGGGAACAGACCAATCAGAAGATCCAACAGCTGCTGCAAGAAACAGAAGGGCTGAGAGAATTGCTGTCGTTGGGATAAGAAATGAGAGAAATGATGAATAAACAGGATTTTACCGAACTTCCGACAACGGAGGCACTGGAGGCAGAATTAAAGAGAGTTCAAAAAAAGGATCGTTATCAATTCGCGTTAAGACGAACCGTGTATATCCTGATCACGGTTGCGGCTGCGGCGGTTTTGCTAGCGACTCTTTTTCTGCCTGTAATGCGAATTTACGGAACCTCTATGAGTCCAACGATGCACAGTGGTGATGTTACCGTCGCAATTAAGAATTCTGATATTGATGCGGGAGATGTGATCGCATTTTATCACAATAATAAAATCCTGGTAAAACGGGTGATCGGTCGTGCAGGAGATTGGATCGACATCGATGCAGCGGGAACTGTTTCGGTCAATGGGACGGAATTGGAAGAACCATATCTATCCGGTCGGGCCCTTGGCGATGCAAATGTGGAATTTCCGTATCAGGTTCCGGAGGGAAGGTTTTTTGTAATGGGAGATCATCGGGAAACATCGATCGATTCCCGAAATACGGCGGTCGGCTGTGTTTCTCAGGAGCAAATCGTCGGAAAAATCGTATGGCGGGTCTGGCCGATTGCCGGGTTTGGAATGATCCGCTGAATAAGGAGTGAAGTCCATGCGCAAATGGAAAAAATATGATCATAAATATACATGGAAGTCACTTGTTGTGGGGCTATCCTGTGTGGTGGCGGTTTCAGCAATTTGTGCCCTGACATTGCCGGCAATCGCAATGGACAATCAATGCGGTTTGCAGGAGCATCAACATGCGGATGAGTGTTATGCGCAGCTCACCGAAGATCCTCAGGAGCCGACGAACGGAGAAAGAACACTCGTCTGCGACATTCCAGAACACATTCATACGGATGAATGTAAAAAGCAACAAAATGATGTGCCGCCTGAGCCTGTGGATGCAGAGGAATCAGCACCAACACTTCAGACGGAAGTAACGGAAGTAACGGAGGATCAGCAGTCCGTACTTGTGCCGGAGGAAACGGTACAATCCACGCAAGAGAGTAATGCTCCCGGAAGGGTGGAAACAGAGCCAAAAGAGCAATCTGGGCTTGATGATATGGCAACAGTACCCCAGCAGCCTGCTCCGGAAACACCTGCGACGGAACCGGAGAAAAAGCCGGAAGAGGAAACCGCGGAATTTGTCGGAGAAAAAGGGCCGATCGATGTCAACCCCTATGTGAGAAAAGCGAGATTGCGCTATAAGGATAAAAATGGATCGGTTTGGCAGGATATGCAGGAAGGTGTGGCTATCCCCGGCGATGCCAAATTGCGTCTGGATATTGAATATGCGCATGTTAAGATTTCCCGATTGATTGCCAGCGGCTGTCAGCTGCGTTTTGAGGTTCCGAAGATTATGCGAAATCCTGTAGCGCAGGGCGAGATCAAAGATGAGTCGAATGAAACCATCGGTACGATCACCGATGTCGGCCATATCCTCACACTGACCTTTGAGAAATCGTGGCTGGAGAAGATCCAGAACACATCAGATAACTTTTTGGATGGCACATTCTATGTGCAAAGTGAAATCAACCTCTCAGAAGTGCCGAAGGATGGGACAGCGTTGGATATAGTATTCGGCGATGTTCATATCAAACCGTCTTTTGGTACGGACTCCATCGCGCAGTATGGCACCCTTACCATTCAGAAGGTGGTATCCAAGCATGTGACCTCAGAAAACAATGATCACTATCTTGAATATACATTGACTGTAACAGCCGGAAACGACGGCAGCCCTGATGTGAGGGTGGTGGACTATTTCCTCATCAATGGTGAGTATGCAGAATACATAGGGATCACGCAGACTCCCCAAAAATTGACGGGAATCGGCATCCCGAGGGAGGAAATTGCGGCAGGAAAGGAATACGGCGAGATTTATCTGGGAGCTGCGCCTACGCAGCAACAGCCGATCCCACCTGAGAATGGTGTCGATATTCCAAAACCGGGCAGTCTTGTTTGGGTAATTGGCAATATGGAGGCCAACGAGCAGCGGACTCTGACTTATCGAGTAAGACTTTCTGATGAGCATGCTCATAAGGTCACGGAGCAACCGCTGCGTAACAAGGCAGAGGTATTTAGCAAGACTTATAAAAAGGATGACTCTGTGGTAGATTTTGTGCCCAAGGTCGATCTTGAGATGAAGAAGTCCCACAGCACACCGGTGAGAAATCCAGAGGACGGAACCCACAGAATTACCTATACAGTATGGATCGAGGCGCCTAGCAGCAATAATCATGTTCTTGGCGAGGTTACCATGACGGACAGCTTGCGTCGCACGGATGCCAAAGCCCTTCCGTATATCCGCTACGATGAGGCATCCTTTAAGCTGTATCACTCCAAGCGGCCGGAAGGCAAGCCCCTGGAATTGAACAAAGCGGATGGCTCACATCCGAGGCTGCAATACACAGCGGATAAGAAGGAATTCACCGTATCCGTGGGCAATGTAGCTCCCGGAGAGGCATATTGCATGCAGTATGATGTGATCGTGGATGCAAAGGCATTCGGTGCTGCAAATGTGGATCAGCTGGCAGTCAAAAACAGAGTGGAGGCCAGAGCCGATAATGCGCATCTTCCCGGAAAGGATTTTATTCAGGCTTACCAGGATGACTGCAACATCGGATACAGGAACTGGATCAAGAAAACTGTTTCGAATCCGCTGGCTGAAGAGTTGACAGTTGCGCTGTCTCAGAGTCATGTCTACGATGCGACAGGCGGCACCATCACAGAGGATGCCAATGTGCCCCAGAATTTCAAAGTTCCGGCAGGCGGCTATCCCTATTCGATCACCTTCAATCATTTGGGCGATTGGGATATTACAAGGGCAGAAATCAGTGATGCTCTGAGTGAGAAATATGTGCAGTACAGTGGCTATCTTCAGGTCGATGCTTTTGACGCAACGGCCAAAGGGGATACGCCGTTGGGGAAATTGGTTGAAACGCATTGGGTCAAGATCGATGGCATGAAATCTTTCCGACTGCAACTGTCGGATATCGGCTTTACCAACAACTCTTATGCCTATCGGTTTACCTATTATGTGGTTCCTGTGGATATTGGAGCAGTTCACAAGGTAAATGTCGGCAATACTGCCAATATCATCGGTACAGTAGGCAGAGAAGGGGATGAATTCCAAATCGGGAATTTCGGATCCAGAGTGGAGATCACCATTCAGGGCGGTCATTCCATCGAGGCTGTCAAAAAGCCGTGGTTTTACGAAAGACCGATCGTGTCCAGAGGCATCTGGTCAAATGGTGCAATTCACTGGGGCATCAAAATTGATGGCAGCGAACTGCACGAAGGAACGATCATCAAGGACTTTGTCAAAAATGAAGGCGCTCATCACGAACGAGGAAAAATCTATTTCCGTGGTGATTCCTTTGTGGGAATCTTCAAAGGAAAGCTCCCGGACGGTATTCAGTTCTATGACTACTCAGATGTACGAGAATTGTTGAACAGCGGCTATGTAACGCAGCTGTCGACCGATGAATACTGCGAGGTTACCTATAAAGATGAGCTGAAATTCAATCAAGAAAACACATACAGCGCAGTTTATGTAAAGATGCGGCAGAGTATCCCGCTTGAAAACGGAGAGTCGGTATTCCTGATCCTCAAATCAGAGCCGGATCCGCTGCCGACCGGAGTGCGAACGAAGAAACTCTACACCAATTATCTGGATGTTGGTACTAGCCCGGACACCATGGTGAACCATGGCATGGCAACGAAAGAGCTGTATGGCGGTCAAAATATCCTAAAGGAGTTTGGCAGTTTCGTCCAGTTTGATGGGACAAAACTTACGGAACTCAAGACAGGAAAAGGCGGTGTGATCCCACAGCATCTGCTGAAAGAGCCCGGGCACTACATAGCTTGGGCATCCAAGGTGAATTACGGCGGTGATCTGGCAGGAACTTATCGTATTCTGGATCAGATTCCAAAGGGTACAGAAATTGCGTATGCCCGATTGAAATGGATCGGTGAAAAAACTCGCAACAGCGGAATTCAGATGGCGCAGATCCCGAACTATCAGGAGGAGCTCGGCCCAGACTGGACAGAACATACCGTTCAGGCGGAAATGGACGAGCGTCTGGGAAATGCAGTCAGCTACTACTACACCAATGGTGACCAGGTCGTGTGGGAAGTGCAGAATTTGAAGGCCGGACACGAGGAAGATGCCTATGCAGTAGATTTTCAGATCGTATGCCGAGTGACAGATCCCGAGGTGCTGCAAGGCGGTGTCGAAAAAGAATTTGTCAATCAGGTTCACCTGCATCAGACAGACGGAACCCATCTGGATTCATCCTCCAGCGGTGTGAGTGTGTCTGTTCATAATATCAGCAAGACATCTGTCACAGAGGAAAACCACATTCATTTTACAATCGAATTGAATCAGACCGGCGAGGATCTGCTCAAGGATGGGGACACCGTTATATTGGTCGATGAAATGAGCCCCAATATGAGCTTGGATATTGAGAGTATTCGTATTGAAAATTCTCGGACAAAAAAACCGGTTGCGGTGAAACCTGCATATGATGGACAGGTATTGACCATCCCAATTCCGGATAATCAGCCGCTGACGATCAACTATACGGTTCATATCCATGCGATCCCTGATACCCATATCACCTTATCCAATCATGCCTATTGGATGGGATTCTCCAAAAATGGCGGCGACAGTGTTCTCATTGAGGACTTCTATTATCAGATCGGCGGTACAGCCGGCAGCTCCGGCACACCGAAGGTTCAGATCCTGAAGTACAATCAGAACAACATCGCAGAGCGCCTGCCTGGTGCCGAGTTCCAAATGGAAGAGGGGACGATGGAAAACGGGATCTTCCATGGAAATGGAAAGGTATGGAATGGTACTACCGGAGCCGATGGAACGCTGCTTTTCGGCACGGGTCGTTATTCCGATGAGGCGATGGAATACAATGTGGTCTATCAAATTAAGGAGACCCGAGCTCCGGATGGGTTCGTGCTGGATCCGGATCCACACTACTTTATCATGGCCCAAAAAGTGGGGGATGGATATCCTGCTTATCCCGAAGGAGTTCATGTGCACTATGCCTCTGCCATCCATGTCTTCAAGGCACCAAATGCTAAGGGTGAGGCTACGGTGGAAAAACGATTCCAAAATGCTGATGGAACCGAAATCAAGCCGATTCCGGGACAATATCGTTTTGGATTATTTGATAATCATGAGGGAACCGGAAAGCCGATCCAGATTGTTATGCTGAATTTTACAGAAACTTCGGCTGATCAGGTGGGCACCTTTACGGATCTGGATCTGGATCAGAAATACTATGTGTTTGAACTGGACGAGGCATCCAACCCCATCCAATCGGGTAGTGTGGGATATGTGAACGGCACACCGTTTCAGGTGAACTATACGCCAGGCTTGGGGACGGAGGTTCACGAGGTGACAAATGGTTCTTCCATCACGATCACGAATAAACTGTGCATTGACAGCTTGCCGGAAACCGGCGGAATTGGCAGGACACCATTTCTGCTGGCTGGCCTGTTCCTGATGTGCAGTGCGATCGGGATCGCATTTTTCCAATCCGGAAAACGAAAATACAGTAAATAAGTGCCTCACAGCACGCAATTAAATTGAGGAAAGGAACGAAAACATGAAACGATTTCTTAGCATGATCATGGTTTTCACCATGATCTTTGCACTGGGCATTACTGCTCAGGCAGCCGATGTACCCAGTGCAGAGGCACCCAAGTTTACGATCACCATTAGCAATGCACAGTCTGGTCATACCTATGAGGCTTATCAGATCTTTGCAGCCAGCCTGTTTGTCAATGAAAAGCAGGAGAAGATCCTGTCTGATATCAAGTGGGGCAATGGTGTGACAGCAGATGCTCAAACACATTTTGGTGCAGCGGTTGATAAGGCCAAAACACTGACCGATCCCGATGCTGCCCGTGCATTTGCAAACGAGCTTGAAACTTATTTGAATGTAACAAATGCAAAGAAGAGTGTTGCAGGAGCAGGTGAGTACACCATCAGCGATCTGGAGCCGGGTTACTACCTGATCAAGGATCAGAATGGTTCTGTATCCGGTCACGATGCCTACACTGCCTACATCATGGAAGTGGTTGGCGATGTATCTGCAAAACCAAAGTCCGGTGTGCCTCAGGTAGAGAAGAAGGTCAAGGATACCAACGACAGCACCAACGAAACGAGCGACTGGCAGGATTCTGCTGACTACGATATCGGCGACAATGTTCCCTTCCGGCTCACTGCAACTCTGGCAAGCAATGTTTCCAGCTACAATACTTATAAGATCGTCTTCCACGATACCCTGTCTGCCGGCCTGACCTACAATGGCGATGCAAAGGTCATGTTCAATGGCACGAATGTTACAGACAAATTCACCATTACTCCAAATCCTGCAGATAATACGCTGACCATTTCCTGTGACAATGTAAAGGAATTTGGTGCGACCGATGGGTCTGTCATTACGGTAGAGTATAGTGCAAAGCTGAACGAAAAGGCTGTGATCGGTACTGCCGGAAACCCCAACGAAGTTTATCTGCAATTCTCCAACAACCCCAATCCAAATGGTGTAGGAGATCTCGGCGAAACACCCAAGGACAAGGTTACGGTCTTCACCTTTGAACTGGTTGTCAACAAGACCGATGATCAGAAGAAACCTCTGGAAGGTGCAGGATTTACCCTGTTCAAGAAGGATAAAGATGGACAGTTCCAGCCTGTGGGTAAGGAAGTCAAGGGCGAGAAGATGACCGCTTTCACTTGGAAGGGTCTTGACGATGGCGATTATATGCTGAAGGAAACCACCACACCCAAGGGCTACAACACGATGAAACCCATCACCTTCACCATTACGGCTGAGCATGAGGTGAAATCCGATAACCCCACCTTGACTGCTTTGAACGGCGGTAATGAGTTTACCGTGACCCTGCAGACCGGAAAGCTGGAGGCAACGGTTGTGAACCATCCCGGTTTCGTTCTGCCCAGCACCGGTGGTGTCGGCACCACCATGTTCTATGCCGTTGGCGGTATTCTGGTTTTGGCAGCAGGCGCAATGCTGCTGCTCCGGAAACGCAATTCTGATAATGGATAAGTAGTTTTATAAAAGGTTTGCGGCCTTGGGGAGGTTCAACTCCCCAAGGAGCAGGCGTAAGGAGATTCCAATGAAAAAGAAACTATTCAATATTTTCCTCATCTGCATATTTTTGATTGGTGTGTCCTTACTTCTGTACCCGACCGTCAGTGATTTCTGGAATACAAGGCACCAGTCGCGGGCCATTGCGTCCTATCAGGAGCAAGTACATAATCTGGAAACGAACCAGTATCAGGAGCTTTGGGAGGCTGCGCAGGCATATAACAATGCACAGCAGCAGATGGAAAACCGGTTTATGCCTACGGATGAGCAAAAGAAAATGTATGACAGTCTTCTGAATGTGGGCGGAACGGGGATCATGGGATACATTGAAATTCCGTCTATTGATGTAAAACTTCCGATTTACCATGGCACGGATCAGACCATTCTTCAGGTTGCCGTGGGACACCTGGAGTGGACGAGCCTTCCTGTTGGCGGAGAAGGCACGCACAGTGTCCTTTCCGGCCATAGGGGTCTTCCCAGTGCGACCTTGCTCACCCATCTGGACCGCATGACAGAAGGCGATATTTTTCATATTCGCGTCCTGAATGAAACTCTGACCTATCAGGTCGATCAGATCCTGATTGTGGAGCCGGATAATGTTCAGCCCCTTATGCCGGAGCAGGGGAAGGACTTTTGCACACTGGTCACATGCACACCTTATGGGATCAATTCTCACAGACTTCTGGTTCGGGGACAGCGGATCGATTACAAAGAAGATACGCAGGTGCATGTGGTTGGAGATGCAGTGCTGATAGATTCGAAATTTGTAGCAGCAGTGATCGCAGCACCGTTTTTGCTGATACTTGTCATTGTTGAGTCACAGGCAAGGCGCAAGAAAAAATGAGGAGGTAAGTATTTTGCGTAAACATATCATAAATCTGCTTTTTGCGATATTTTTACTGAGCATCATGGGGACTTCTGTCTGGGCACACGAGGTGCCGGATCTGGATCAAAGTGGTTTGATCACGATCCATTTTGAAGAAAATGGGAAGAGCATTTCTTCCGGAAGCCTGACCTTTTACCGAGTCGGAGAGATTGCAGAGCAAAACGGAAACTATACTTATCGTCCTGCGGAGGCATTTGCGGCATGGGGAGGAACGCTGAATGATGTGGGTTCTCCGGAGCTTGCGAAATCGCTATTGGAGTTTGCACATAGCAAGAACCTATCAGGTGAAACCATGGAAATCCATGACAGCGTGGTGAATTATGGGGTCAAAAATGATCGGTTGGGACTGTATCTGGTTGCCCAGCACGAAGCTGCGGCAGGATATGATCTGTTGGATCCGTTCTTGATCGCAGTCCCGAATTGGGTGAATGGAACATATGTATATGAGGTAAATGCAACGCCCAAAATGGGGAATATTACTGCGACACCCCTAACAGAGCCTCCTGTTGAGGAGTCGAAGGAACCTGCACTTCCCCAGACAGGGCAGCATAAGCTGCCGGTTCTGGTATTTGCAGCAGTTGGCCTGCTGCTGATCGGGAGCGGTGTATTCGTTCGTGTCGGTGAAAGAAATTATGATTATGAAACCTAGAATATCAAATATTTTAATTGGTCTGGGGACACTCCTAATTTTGGCTGCGCTGGTACTTTTTGCGTACAATCAGCAGGAGGCTGCGTCAGCTGATCGCGCAGCGAAGGATCAGCTATCCAAACTGATGATGCAAATGGAAACCAGTCGTCGAGAGAACGATGGAAAGTCCCATTTAGATATGGTACAGCATTTGACAGATCCGTATACTGCGGTGATGGATACCTTGACTGTGGATGGGCATGAGTATATTGGCTATTTAACGATCCCTGATTTGGGCATTGAGATGCCGATCATGTCGGACTGGAGCATGGAAAAGCTCCGAATTGCTCCTTGCAGATATTCAGGCTCCGTCGGTGGAAACGATTTGGTACTAATGGGACATAATTATGACCGAGGTTTCGGACAGCTGCCCCAAATAGAGGTTGGCAGCGAGATTTATTTTCGGGATGTTAACGGTATCATGACTGTCTATCAGGTGGTGGCTAAGGATATTTTGGCAGCAACCTCTGTAGAAGAGATGGTGTCAGGGGAATACGACTTGACTTTATTCACCTGCACATATGGAGGGCAAAATCGTTTGACCATTCGATGTGAAAAGATGAGTTGAAAAGCGTTCTGTTCATTTAGCTTGACCAAAACAAGACCGGAGTTGTCCATTCGGACAACTCCGGTCTTGTTTTACTATGGAAATGTCTGAAACTCAGTCATCTTGGGATACGGAAAAAACGCTGTATTCGATATACTTTTTCCAGGATTTGTGATCCTGCGTAAAGCGGTTCAGGATCCGTTTGTAGATGATCTGGCAGTTTTCTTGATTTGATCCCACCACAAGGATCAGAAATTGGCTTGGACTGTATTTGGTGAAACAATCTCCTCGGCGGAGGCTGCTGCGAATGGCCTTATGCAGATTTTCAGACAGGACTTCCAGCTTTTCCTTGTTTTCCAGTGGGTGTCCGTAACCGTCAGTCAGAGAACAGATCATTACCTGTACTTCCAAATCCATTCGATCCAGCAGCCGGCGGATAAGCCGGTAATTGTCCCGGAAACTTGGGAGATTGCAATAGAATGCACCGGTTTTATAGTCAGTGAGAGAAAGCGCATCCTTGATCTCGTTGGTGGTCTGATGAGTACGACCCATCTTGAGACTCATTTCCTCAAACAGACTCATCATCTTCTCGGATGGGCTGATCCCCAGTTCCTCGAAAAACATTTTCGATGTTTCTTCGTAATACTGTTGGGCTTCTTTATAGCGGTTAAGTGCCATCAGTGCGTCGATTTTAATGGCTTGCCATTCTTCAAACGGATAGATCTGAATGGCTGCATTGGCAAGCTCCAGGAGCTTTTCGTATTCACGGTTTTGTTTCAAAAAATCACAGAGCTGGAGAAATGCATATTCATAAAGCTTTTTCTGCCGGATGCCATTGACGATCACCCAATCATCTTCGGAAATCGCCGGAAGAAAAACACCACGGTATAGGGTACATGCCTGCCTGCAAAGCTCTGCCTTTTGCATGGGATCGGATGTCTTCTGCGCAGTGCTGACAAGCTGTTCAAACTCTGCGGCATCGATTTTGGTTGGCATGGGACTGCTCCAACGATAGATGCCGTTGTCAATTTGAATATAGTCGTATTCGGGAAAACCTGCCTGTATCAGCTGCTTTTTCAGCCGATGCACAGTAACGCGCAGGTTATTTGCAATATCACAGTGCTCTTCCTGATCATACAGGTTTTGTAATAAATTCGCCCGAGATATTCCGCCCTTTGTGGCGGTCGTGTACAAAAGAATCTGCAACAGTTTCAGAGATTTGGTTGTGGAATTGGTTTTGAAGGAGATCTGCTGATCTCCGTAGGTCATCATAAAGTGACCGAGCATCGTTATATATAATACTGGTTCGGACTGTTCCATCATACCTCCAAATGAAAAAAAGAAAACAGAGAATTCCACTTTTTCTATATCATATGATGAATTCCTATTTTTGTCAACAAAGGGGAGCGCTTGAAGAAATCCTTGATTTTTGCTAGAATGTATTGCAGCTGCATGATCCCCCAAAAGTTCAGAAACAGGAGGCTCCATATGATTGGGCACTACATACAACCAAAAGAAATTGTGATCGACTCCACATTATCGCTTGTGAAATACTATCCGAACTATACAAGGACACTTCCTTGGTATCAGGACTTGGAGGTATGCAGGCAAGTGGACAATCGGAATGATCCGTATGATCGGGAACGGCTCAGCAGAATGTACCGATATTTGTCCAAAGAGGGCGAATGCTATTATATCAAATTCCGTGAAAACGGACGGAGCCACTTGGTAGGGGAGATTACCTTGTACAACGGCGAGGTTGCCATTGTGATCTGCAAGGAATATCAGAATCGCCATCTTGGCAGAAAAGCGGTGTCTGCGCTCATAAACCGAGCCAGACAGGTTGGATGGACAAGGATAGATGCGCAGATCTATTCCTTCAACAAGCAGAGTCAGAGAATGTTTTCGTCCGTTGGTTTTCGTAAAATTGCATCTGAAAGCTATCAGCTGATGCTGTGAAGTGTAAATAATTTTGTGAATACTCATATTGGACAATATATATAATTTTCTCACAAATTGTCCGGAATAAATATAGAAATCAGATGTTTTTGCGTCAAAAGCAAGTACTTATATACAGCCCCCGAAACGATTCCAATTCTAATGAGTGGTATTGCTTCGGGGGCTGTTATATATAAGCAAATTATCCAACATCTGGATACGCCTTATGAGCACCTGCATTGGATCTATGAGAAGGCAGATGAGATCTCCAAGGAGCGGCTCAGCTGATCTGAAAAGTACAAAATCCGGCAACGATACAGGTTTATTTTGTCCCCCACTGTGTGATAGTATTTGCCCACAGTGGGGGCATTTTTATTACCTGATCAGTATGACATGAAGCCCTTTATGTTTCGGATTTTCTCAGCCCTCTGGCGAGGTTTCCCCATCTCCCTAAGGGAATTTGACGGGAACAGCTCTCGTATATACAGCTGACCGGACTAAAAGGCCCTGAAAGGCATAATCCTTTCAGGGCCTTTTATATGAAGAAAGTAAATGGGAGTGGATGACAAATGACCGTGTATACCCTTTTGCAGAGGATACACGAAAAAATCTCACTACATATTACACAGCGTATATGACGGTTTGATAAATAGGGAAATGATTGACAGCATAAAAAAAGTGTTGTAGAATATATGAGATTATGGGGTTTAAGAAAGGAATGTTGCCATAATGAATCATGTTTTGGAGTATCTTGAATCCGCTGTGCACAAATGCCCGGATAAGATTTCGGTTGCATATGGTGATGACAAATACACCTATCGGGAATTGAGTGATATCTCAAAGAAAATCGGTGCGGCCATTCGCGCTGAAAAATTAGAAGATCGACCCATCGGCGTGATCGCTGAGCGTGGGATCGAAACACTGGCGCTGTTCCTTGGAGTTCTGTACAGCGGCAATTTCTATGTTCCCATCGACCCGGAGCTGGCGCCTGCAAAGCTGCAGGCTATGATCGATGATTCTGAATTTCCTGTGATCCTGTCCAAAGGTCGCGACTGCGGCATCTTGGAAAAGGTAGATTTTTCTGGCAGACATCTGTGCGTTGCTGATTGTATGTCAGCGGATGGAAATTCCGTTGCTGTCCCGGAGATCGGCGGCAATCGTCCTGCCTATATGGTTTACACCTCTGGATCTACCGGAAAACCCAAGGGTGTTCTGAAAAGTCATGGTGCGGTCATCAGCTATATCGAGGCATACGCCGATACATTCGACTTTTCAGAGGATGAGATCATCGGAAACCAGACTCCGTTTTTCTTCGATGCCTCTGCAAAGGA
The DNA here is from genome assembly GCA_029258495.1 of Faecousia sp. Lineage (GTDB taxonomy): Bacteria > Bacillota > Clostridia > Oscillospirales > Oscillospiraceae > Faecousia. The sequence goes on from JARHYV010000100.1 coordinate 16,461, forward strand.
CATTTATCTGATGCTCAAAATGGGCTGCACCATGGAGATCATTCCGACCTCCATGTTCTCGCTGCCTCCGGAGCTTATCGATTATCTGAATGCGAAGAAAATCACATTTATCTCTTGGGTGCCCACGGCACTTTCTCTGGTGGCGACCCTGAACCCCTTCTCACTGGTAAAGCCTGAAACGCTGAAAAAAGTGTTCTTTGTAGGCGAAGTGATGCCGATGAAACATCTGAACACCTGGAGAAAAAATCTGCCAGATCTTCAGTATGTGAACCTCTACGGATCTTCTGAGATCGCCGGCATCTGCTGCTATTATGAGGTGAACGGAGAGTTCCAGAATGATGAGGTGCTGCCTATGGGTAAGGCACTGAAAAATTGCAGGATCTACCTGATGGACAACGATCAGGTGGTGAATGAGGTTGACCACGTCGGAGAGCTCTATCTCGTTTCCGATGCGCTGGCTCTGGAATACTACCATGACCCGGAAAAGACAGAGAAATCCTTCCTAACAAAGGATTTTGGAGAAGGCCCGGTTCGCTGTTTCAGAACAGGTGATCTTGCGCGCATGGACGCAGAGGGAAATTTGATTTTCGCTGCAAGAACGGATTTCCAGATCAAACATATGGGACATCGGATCGAGCTAGGCGAGATCGAGTCCGTTGCCGGCGCATTGCCGGAGATCGACCGCTGCTGCTGCCTATACAATGCGCCGAAACGCAAAATCGTTCTGTTTTGCACACTGGCAGAACAGGCAGACCTGACAGGACAGCAGATCCGCAGTATTCTGCGAGAAAAACTATCGAGCTATATGCTGCCCGGTAAAGTACAGATCATGGATCACCTGCCCATCAACCAAAACGGAAAGATTGACAGACAGGCACTGAAATCCATGCTTTAATAAAATTACGAGGTGTATAAAAATGGAAGAATTACTGGAAATTATGAATGAAATCAACTCTGATGTTGATTACGCCACCGAAGACAATCTCATCGACGGGCATGTGTACGACTCTCTGGAGATCCTGACCCTGATCACGGAGATCTGCGATACATTTGATATCGAGATCGGTGCAAAGTGGATGCGCAACGAGAATTTCAACAGCGCTCAGCGTATCTGGGAAATGATCCAGATGATCCAGGAAGAGTGATTGTGTCCACCGATTAGGAGAGAAAAATGTCAATCATATCTTTTACATTTCTCATCTTTCTCTTTTCGGTCTTTGTGCTGTATTATTTGGTGCCGAAACGCTTTCAGTGGGTGATCCTGCTGGCTGCCAGTATCGTATTCTATACGGCAGGCGGTATCCAAAGTCTGGGCTTTATCCTTACGACGGCTACCACGGTGTATATCGGTGCCATCGCCATGCAGAAATTGGCGGAGCAGCAAAAACAATACCTGAAAGAGAATAAGGCTGTCCTCAGCAAGGAGGAAAAAACAGCCTATAAGACAAAGACAAAGAAAAAGCGCAAGTACTGGATGCTTGCAGTGTTGCTGCTGAATGTGGGACTGCTGTGCTTTTTCAAGTATTTCCATTTTGCTCTGGAGCAGATCAATGCAATCCTGCATTTGACAGGAGCAACGGAAATTCAGGATACATTCCAGTTTATCGTCCCACTGGGTATTTCGTTTTACACATTTCAGGCCACCGGTTATCTGCTGAATGTGTACTGGGAGAAGACCACTGCGGAGAAGAACTATGCGAAGATGGTATTGTTCGTTTCCTTCTTCCCTCAGATCACGCAGGGCCCGATCAGTGAATACGACCAGCTCTCTGCTGAATTATTTGCGGAGCATACCTTCTCCTACAAAAACTATTCTTGGGGCTTGCAGCGCCTGCTGTGGGGTTTCTTTAAGAAGATGGCCATTGCCAATGTTCTTTCTCCTTGGGTAGGAGATATTTTTCAGAACTATGGCTCATATGCAGGTGTAACGGTTTTGATCGGCGCGTTCTTGTACAGCATCCAAATCTATGCTGATTTTTCCGGTTATATGGATATCATGTGCGGTTTCTGTGAGGTACTGGGGATTCGCTTGACCGAAAACTTTGAAAGACCGTATTTCTCTAAATCTGTTGCTGAATACTGGCGCAGATGGCATATGAGTCTGGGTGCTTGGTTCAAGAATTACATCTATTTCCCCATTGGAATGTCCACATGGAGCAGAAAGCTTGCTAAGACAACTAGAGCAAAGATGGGCAAGCATTTTGCAAACACTTTCCCGGCAACTATTGCACTGCTGATCGTATGGACTGCCACCGGTATGTGGCATGGTGCAAGCTGGGCATACATATCATGGGGTCTTGTTAATGGATTGTTTATTATTCTCGGTATGTGGCTGGAGCCTGTTTACGAGACATGCAGAAACAAACTCCATTTGAGCAGTGATATCTGGGCGTGGAGAGCATTCCAGACCATCCGTACATTCATCCTGGTGACATTTATCAAGGTGCTGCCGGAAGTTGGTACGCTGAAGGACGGTGTGGGACTGCTCAAGCGGATCTTTACAAACTATACGATCCCTGCTACATTTTCGGAATGGTTTCCCTATGTTACAGCGCGAAATACGCTTTGCATGATCGCATTTAGCGTAGTCGTAATGTTTGTGGTCAGCCTGATACAGCGCCGTCAGCCGGTTCGTCAGTGGATGCACCGGATTCCGGTTGTTGTCAGACTGGGAATATATGTTGTGATGTTCTTGGGCATTGTTTATTATGGCATTCCGGCATCGATGGAAGTTGGAGGTTTTATGTATGCACAATTTTAGACGAGCGGTATGCATGACCTTGGCTTTCTTGATTTGCCTTTTTGCCGCGACAGTTGCACTTACAGAGCCGTATTTTCAGACAGAACCATACAGTTATCAGGATGCCAAAGCGCGTGATGCATTTGCAGGATCAATCGATACCGTGTATTTGGGAGCAAGTCAGGCTTATCGCGCACTTATTCCCTCGATTCTGGATGAAAAACTTGGTACGAGTAGTT
>JARHYV010000043.1 GCA_029258495.1 Faecousia sp.
GCAGCAATTTTCTCCAATCTTGACATTGCAGGAAAATCGGTATACTATATCCGGGATGGGAATGAAGTTCTCCCTTGGGCAACCTAAAACGCTGAGTATGGCTGATGACTTCTGTGACACTATGGACGCAGAAGGCATCAGTTTTTTTCTGCGCATTTTTGGAGGATTCTGATGTTAACTTCACTTGCTTATATTTTTCTTGTCGGGCTGAGTATGGCGGCGATCTGTCAAAAAATCAAGCTGCCCCGGATCATCGGGATGCTTTTCTCCGGGATCCTGCTGGGCCCGTTTGTTCTGGAACTGCTGGATCCGTCGATCCTGAATATTTCTGCCGAATTAAGGAAAATGGCTCTGGTCATCATCCTGATCAAGGCGGGCTTATCTCTGGATCTCGGAGAACTGAAAAAAGTGGGACGACCGGCATTTCTGCTTGCGTTTGTACCGGCTTGTTTTGAACTGGGGGGATATGTCCTGCTTGCGCCGTCACTTCTGGGCCTCAGCCGGACAGAGGCGGCTGTCATGGGGGCAGTCCTTGCGGCGGTTTCGCCGGCGGTGGTTGTTCCCCGTATGGTTCAGCTGATGGAGGAGCGTTACGGAACGGACAAGTCCATCCCTCAGATGATCCTGGCAGGGGCATCTATGGATGATGTATTTGTGATCGTGCTGTTTGCAACATTTCTGTCCATGGCACAGGGATCCGGTGCAAATATGTTGGATTTCCTGAACATTCCGACCTCGATCCTACTGGGCATTGCTTTGGGCGGTGCGAGCGGATGGTTTCTCGCGTGGTTCTTTGAAACGAGTTATGCCCGTCAGCACCGGATCAGAAACAGCACCAAGGTCATCATTTTGCTTGGTGTATCCTTTGTCCTTCTGGCGGTGGAGCAGTGGACGGAAAAAATCGTTGCGATTTCGGGGCTGATCGCCATTGTGAGCATGGCGATGGTGGTCGGAGCCAAAAGCGTGCCTCAGGTCGCGGAACGGCTCAGGGAAAAATATGGAAAGCTGTGGATTGCGGCTGAGGTGATCCTGTTTGTTCTGGTGGGAGCGGCTGTGGATATCCGCTATACCATGGCGGCAGGCCCGGCGGCAGTGGTGATGATCGCAGCCGGCTTAGCATTTCGTGCCATCGGTGTGAGTGTGTGCTTACTGGGGACGCAGCTGAGTCTGAAGGAGCGGCTGTACTGCATCATCGCATATCTGCCAAAGGCAACGGTACAGGCGGCGATCGGTTCGGTTCCCCTTTCTGCCGGACTGCCCTGCGGCAGGATGATCCTGTCCGTAGCGGTGCTTTCCATTCTGATCACTGCCCCGTTGGGCGCAATCGGCATGGATCAAAGCTATCGGAACCTTCTGACCAAGCAGGATGGCTGACAGGACGGTGTCTGCGGCCTGGATCCCTTTATAGGAGTTCGTCGAAAACGGCCTCATATTCTGTGGAAAAGATACTGTCCTTGTTCCAAATAAATGTAAAATCATGCATCAGCATAAAGTCATCCAGAGGGATCTGTCTGAGGATGCCGTCTGCAATTTCCTGCTGCACGGCGGCTTTGTATAGGAAGGAGATGCCGCAGTCCTGCCGCAGGAGGGAAACGATGGTGTGGATGTTTTCCACCTCGACGATGTGGGCAAAATTCTGCACGGACATGTTCTTCAGTGCCAGCGCCCGTGCAAGGATCGCGCGGGTGCCGGAACCGGGCTCCCGGATCAGAAGACGCTCGGCGGTCAGATCCTTTACACAGTGGATCGGCTGGGCGAATTCATGCCGGCTGGATGCGACGGCGATGTATTCCTCCGTACGGTAGACGCGGGTCTGGTAGTTGTCCGCTTTGAAGTAGCCCTCTACGATGGCAAAATCGATGTTCCCTTCGTAGAGATCGGCCAAGAGGGTCTTGGTATTTCGGTATCGGACATGAAAATCCGTGTCGGGATGTGCCTTGATGAGCCTTGCAAGCGCCGGCAGGATCGCATATTCGCCAATGGTCATGGTAACACCGAAGGTGAGGACTTTTTTCCCTGCAAGGCTTTCCTTCATCCGCTTTTTGATGGTGTTTTCATCGTTGCGCATGGACTCCAGAGAGGAACGGAGGATCTCTCCGGCAGGGGACAGGGTCAGATTTTTTCGATCCCGAACAAACAGTGGGGTATCAAATTTGGTTTCCAGGTATTTGATGTGCTGAGATACTGCCGGCTGCGTCAGGTTCATGGCCTCGGCAGCCCGGGTAAAGCTCATATATTTGCATACGGTTAAAAAGGTTTCCATTCGAAAATCAAGCATAAACTACCTCCGGACAGGAAAAGCCCCAATGATCAGTTTTGTTTTTGTGTCTGATAATATCATAACAGAAAATTATGGTAATATCAAATATCATAATTTTACAAAATGGAGAGAAAGATATATAGTAAAGGCACAAACAAGAATCAAATTTGGAGGTAACAAGAATGATGTATGATGTTGTGATTATCGGAGCAGGGCCTGCAGGGATCAGTGCGGGGATCTACGCAGTCAGCCGCGGCTGCAAGACTGTGGTTCTGGAGAAGAACGAGGTCGGCGGATTGATCGGCAAGGTGTCAACGGTTACGCATTATGCCTCTGTCACAGAAGGGGAAACCGGAAAGATGTTTGCTCAGAAACTGTTAGAGCAGGCACGGATTGCCGGTGTCGAGCTGGTCAAAGCAGAGGTGACCGGCGTCGATCTGAAAGGGGAGGTCAAGCGTGTGCATACGGATCAGGGTGTGTACACGGCTCGCAAGGTGATCCTTGCTAATGGAACCTCTCCCAGAAAGCTGGGCATCCCCGGAGAAATGGAGCTTGCCGGAAAGGGCATGGGCATGAATGCGGCAAGGGATGCAAGAGCCTATCAGGGCAAGAATGTCTATGTGGTCGGCGGTGCGGATGGCGCCATCAAGGAGGCTCTGTATCTGGCACGCTTTGCACAGAAGGTCACCATTATCCATTTTGAAGAGCAGCTGGGCTGCATTGCAGAGTTCAGAAACAAGGTGAGCAGAACCTCCAATATCGAGCTGCACCTGAATGCCCGGCTCCATGGGGTGTATGGAGTGGATCAGGTGGAGTCTCTGGAGCTTGTGGACGAGAAGACGGGAGCCATCGAAACCATCGAAGATCCCGGCTGTGGGATCTTTGTGTACGCAGGCACCCTGCCTAATACACAGCTGTATACCCAGCTGGAGCTGTGCGATGGATTTATCCCTGTGAATGAGAAGATGGAAACAGAATTGACCGGAGTCTATGCCGTGGGTGATATTCGGGTCAAGCAGGTTCGTCAGGTTTCCACTGCTGTGGCAGACGGCACCATTGCTGCCATCAACGCTGCCATGTAATGGCGGCATCGGATCTTCCTAAGTTGTGTCGATATCGGAAAAGCGCCCCATGTATCCACACATGGGGCGCTTTTTGTGGAAAACCGTAGGGTTTTCAGGGCTTGGGGCGGTCACTTCTTGGGAAACCACGGAAAGCATCGGTTTACCCGCTTGCAGTAGGCGGTGTATGCGTTCCCATAGAGCGCTTGCAGCCATTTTTCTTCGGTTGGTTTGAGCAATATGGTCATCAGCAGGGGGTAGACGGGGCAGAGCACCAACAGATACAGGTTTCCGATCCAGAAGAGCACAGCCCACATGAGAAACATGATGGCGGAGTAGATGGGATTTCGCACCCATGCGTATGCACCGGTGGTGACAAGGTCGTTGCCGACGATGTGCTTGTCGATTTTTTGCACCAGTACAGCGGTGATCCACAATGCGGCGGCGATCAGGAGAGCGATCCCGGAGAGGATCTTGAGAAGAACAGAGCTTGCAGAGAAATAGACTTCCGGCAGCAGGTGAAAGCGAGTGAGCAGGTATGCAGCCAAGGTTATGAGGGCGCAGATCGCCGCATACAATGGGCCGACCCCAAAAATCGACAGGTGTTTTTGCGTTTTCATAATGGCTCCTTTCATGTGGTTAGTTCATCCTAACTGCATGATAACACGAAAGGATGTGCTTATCAATCATTTTTTCGGTGATTTGTTTGTGGATCACGCCCTCGTATTGACATGTTTTTTGAGGAGTGCTAATATAAAAACAAAGTTGCGGTGTTCGATTGTTATACAGATCGTCTTTTCTTTCTGGATACAAAGTTACCACGGACGGAACGCAGAAGGGAGGCCATTATGCAGGAATATACTGTGAATGCACGGCAAAGAAAAAAAGCACTGCGGGAAGTGCGCAGGCAGAATTTCAAGGATCTTAAAACATTTCCCAAGGTCTGCTTTTACATTGCTGTGATCATGAAATGCATAGCCTGTGCGGGATTGGGAGGAGCTATCCTGTATTGGATTTTCTGGAATGCCGATGGAGTTACCATTTTCTTTCATATCATGATGCTTTTAATGGTGTATCTCCCTTCTGCGATTCCGCAAACTGTGTATGTGCTTATGATCGATCGGGAATTCAGGTTCCGGCTGCAAGAAAGACTTCGGATCAATCCGGATGGTTTCGTGTATTATTACCACGATGACCGTGTGGCAGATCCAAGCTCTATCTTTAGCTATGATATCAAATACAGCCAGATCGAAAAGATCGAGTACAACGAAAAGACAAGGATCCTGACCTGCTATGGCAGTCTTTCCACCGATACATATTCCGGCGGCAGGGTCACCGAAACCATTCAGTGCAGAGCCGTTGATATTATGGATATATACGATGGGATCGAACTGAAACAGGTGTTGGAAGAGGCACTGGCGGCCCGTAAAGAAAATCCCTGACCTTGAACGACATGAAAAAGACCTTGCTGATTGATGTATCAGTAAGGTCTTTTGTTGTTTGTCTGTTGATGTGCCGGCGGAGGTGCAGATGGTCTGCATTACAGCTCGATGGGCTTTCCGTGGTCATAAAATCGGTCGTCTTCCGCGGTGATTTTTCGCAGGATCCTGCATGGATTGCCTGCCGCCACAACATTTGCGGGAATATCTTTTGTAACAATGCTGTTTGCACCGATCACGGAGTTTTCTCCGATGGTGACCCCGGGCATAATAAAGACACCACCGCCGATCCAAGCGTTCTTTCCAATGTGAACGGGCAGATTATACTGCATCTGTTTTTCCCGAAGAGCAGGACTGATGGGATGTGTGGCAGTGCATACGATCACATGCGGCCCAAACATCACATTGTCCCCGATGTAAATGTGGGTATCATCCACCAGACTCAAGCCCACATTGGCATAGATATGGCTGCCGAAGTGCACATGCCTGCCACCCCAGTTTGCGTGAAAGGGCGGCTCGATGTAGTTGTCTTCCCCACATTCTGCAAACATGTCCTTCAGCAGCTGCTGCCGCTTTTCCCCTTCAGAAGGGCGGCTGTGGTTATAGTCGTACAGCAGCTCCAGACAGCTTGTCTGTTCGGCAACCAGCTGCTCATCGCTGCATGCGTAGATTTTTCCGGAGTGCATTTTCTCGGCAATGTCTTCCAATTTCATATATGATCCCCCTATCATATCTTTGTTGGCTCATTCTATCATGTATTGCCCAGAGCTGCAATATTTTCATGGAGCATTATGTGCCAAACGAGGGAAACTAAGATCAGCCGATTGCAATTTTAGGAATTCGTGCTATACTACCCCAAAAGAGATCCGCCTTGAAAGGACTGAGTAAGGAGGGACTTGCATGCCAGAATACTACAATCTTCCGGTTCTCTATACCCCCGAGGAGCGGGAGCGTTATATGAAATGGGGCATCAAGAAAGAAAAACTGACCAAACCGCTGGTATTCCTCGTCATTGTCATTGATGTACTGGTGGCGCTCAGTACAATCTGCTTTGGGGTCATGCTGGTGATGGGGAGAGATCCTTATCAGTACTTGATGTTATCTTTATTCAGCAGCTTTGCCACCAGCGGGGCGCGCGTAGCTGCGCTGTTTTTGACGCTGCTGATCGTGCGCCCTCTGGATCTTTTGTATGACTTTATTTTCAGAAAGCCGCCGGATCCGATGATGCTGCGGCTGGCACCCAGCGTAGGCGGCGTCCTGTATGAGCTGCAGCGGGAGGGTAAGACGCTTCGCAGCGGGCTTATCACTTGGCAGCAGTGGAAGACTGTGGTGTACCATCAGCTGAATGAGATCATGATCGAGGACCTACGGCTGAAAATCGGACAAAATACCTTGCAGACCATTTATCCGCCGCATTGGCGGCATTCTTGGATGGATCACCCGGCGGAAAAAATCGTCGGAACCATCAATTTGGGAAAGATCCAGAAAAATATGGAAGGCTATTTGGCATCTCTGGAGGAACAAAAAAGAGAGTCGGAATGGATCAGCCAAAATGGATGAGTGGCGCGCTTTG